>CAYPKL010000441.1:0-6583 GCA_964411285.1 uncultured Rikenellaceae bacterium | reverse complement strand
ATTAATGTTTTCAAATTCCTTATCGATAACTTCAACTGCTCCCAGTTCTTTCATAATGCTTTCAGCTTTACCGGCTGAAGGCTTGCCAGACTTACCGGAATCGACAACTATTACAAATTTATCATCTGTCGCCCTGAGGTCGAAAATTGTGTTTTCACGGCCCGGAAGGAGTTTTGACCGTGCTGAAAATAGCGCCAGACTTCCGATTGTTACGGTCAGAATAGTCAGCACAATTGTTATGACAATAAATGACGGGAATGAGTTAAAAGGTTTTCCACCATAAACAACAGGCCAGTCAACAACAGCGGTGTAATAAAGGAATGCAAGTGTGGCCAGGATAGCTGAAAGTCCCATGAAATATGCCGCTGTGGGAAGCTTTGATTTTCGTTTTAGTAAATGGAACACTTCATGTACCGGATAGGGGGTAAATACATCAAAAATAGTATAATCGTTTTCCTGAAGCGATTTAATTGAGGAAATGAATTTCTCCTCTTCATCGAAAATCCCGATTTTAAAGTCCCTCTTCATAGCTGATTCCGGTTAATCCTCCTTTTTAGAACCAATATGTGCCACACCTTTTAATTCGCTTATTGCCATCATCGGAAGGTACCTCATGAAAAGCAATACCCCTGTTGCAAACAACCCGATTGTTCCGACAAAGACTCCGACATCAATAAATGTCGGGGTATAAGATACCCAATTGGATGGAAGGAAATCTTTGCTGAGAGACGTCACAATAATTGTAAACCTTTCCAGCCACATACCTACATTAATCAAAAGCGAAACCGACAACAACGCTATCCAGTTCCTTCTCATCTTACGGAACCAGAAAAGCTGAGGTATCAATGCATTACAAATTATCATCCCCCAGAACTGAATTTTATAATCACCAGTTATCCTGTTATGAAAAAATGTAAACATCTCATATTTGTTATCTGAATACCAGGCAATAAAAATTTCTGTCAGGTAGGCGATGCCCATAATCAGGGAAATGAATATGAGAATCCTGGCTATTGCATCCATATGGTTATCGGTGATGTAATCAGTAAGCCTGTAGACTTTTCTTATAAGGACCATCAGGGTCATTACCATTGCAAAACCGGAGAAAATTGCACCTACAACAAAGAATGGCGGGAAGATTGTGGTATGCCAGCCCGGCTCTACCCCTACTGCAAAGTCAGTGGAAACAATAGAGTGAACTGAAACCACAAGCACAGCTGCAATGCCACCAAGTATAAAACTAAGGGATTCAAACCTGATCCACTGCCTGCTTGAACCGGTCCAACCCATGCTGAAGAATCCGTATAGAGCTTTTCTTATTTTCGAAAGTGTCTTGTCACGGATTGTCGCCAGATCGGGCACCATTCCGAGATACCAGAACGATACTGAGATCAGAAGATAGGCGGTGATGGCGGTAAAATCCCAGAAAAGAGGTGAGTTGTAATTAACCCATAACGGACCACGGGTATTAGGATAAGGGAAAATATAAAAAGCCAGCCATATTCTTCCCATGTGCAAAGCCGGCATAATTGCAGCGCTGATTACAGCAAAAACTGTCATGGCTTCCGCAGCCCTGTTGATGGAGGTCCTCCACCTTTGTCGTAAAATGAGAAGAAAAATTGAAAATGCGGTCCCTGCATGTCCTATCCCTATCCACCATACAAAATTTATGATCTCCCAACCCCAGCCGACGGAATTATTCACACCCCAGGTGCCAATACCTTTGTAAACGGTCATATATATAGCATAAATACCATATATGGTCGCCAGTGATGAAAGTCCGAGGGCAAGGGTCCACCAGACGCCAGGTTTGGTTTCAAGTGGGGAAACCACCTCCCTGGTGATCTGACCCAGTGACTTGTTTCCCTCAACCAGCGGACCTCTTATCTTACTGTTATACATAGGCTAATTGCTGTTTTTAGGACTTGATCGTTTCATCGTTCCGTATTTTAGTCAGGTAACCCACTGAAGGGAGGGTATGGAGTTCCTCGAGCAGATGATAAAGCCGCGGGCTCCCGGATAACTTTGAGACCCTGCTGTTCTTATCATTCAGGTTACCGAATACTATAGCTTCCGCCGGGCACGCCTGCATGCAAGCTGTTTTAATCTCATTGTCAAGGAGCGGCCTGTTTTCAAGCTTGGCCTGTAATTTTTTCTCCTGTATCCGCTGGACACACAAAGAACATTTCTCTACAACGCCTCTCTCTCTTACAGTTACATCAGGATTTAAAACCATTTTGCCAAGATCCGAAACGGTATTAAAATCAAAAGCTTTATTATTGGTATAGCGGTACCAGTTAAATCTTCTCACCCTGTACGGGCAGTTATTTATGCAATACTTGGTACCCACACAACGGTTGTATGTCATCTGGTTCAATCCTTCGCTGCTGTGATTGGTGGCAGAAACGGGACAAACATTTTCACAGGGGGCGTTGTCACAATGCTGACACGTAAGAGGCTGGAAATAGACTTTTGGATCATCAGGATCATCCGAATAATACCGGTCAATTTTTATCCAGTGCATAATTCTTCTGCGTATAACCTCCTCTTTACCGACCACCGGAATATTATTCTCAGCCTGGCATGCAATTACGCATGCATTACAGCCCACACAAGAATTCAGATCGATTGCAAGACCCCAGTGAAAACCATCATATTTCACTTCCGGGTAAAGTGTCCGGTGACCTGATTCATATTCTTCGTGAAGCTCGTTTCCTGAATAGGGATTATTCTTGTACTCACTAAGGGTTGCCTCTCTGACGATAGGTCTTCCCTCCATGGAATTATGGACCTGGGTTAAAGCTAAGCGGCTTTCCTTAAATGTATTTTCCAACCGGCTGGCAGTAAATCCAAAATACCGGTTGCCTCCATCCATCCCTACCAGAGGATAAACATTCAATCCGATATTATTTGCAACAGGCCCGGAATTTATATGTCCATACCCAAGGGCAACAGAAACTGTACCCTCAGCCTGCCCGGGTTGAATAAATGCAGGAAGGATCATATTGTTTCCTATCTTAATCAAATGACCGTCGATGACACCATGTTTTTCAGCATCTTTTGGCGAAATAGCAGCAACATTATCCCAGCAGAGCCGTGAAACAGGATCGGGCAGTTCCATTAACCATGGATTATTTGAGTGCATGCCGTTACCAAGGGTAATACTCTCATAAAAAACAACTTCGTATCCTTCCACGGGAACTATCTTAAGAGCATTCATCACCCTTAAAAGTTCTACTTTCTTAAAAGATACCGGAAAATTATCCTTTCGATCATATGTGAAAATTCCATTTCCAAGACACCCGTCCCAGAAGCTCCTGAAGTCTGACAGGGTTGATTCCGGAAAAAATTCCAATTCCCAGTTTGCCATCAGATAATCATGCCAGGAAATAGTATTCCCTGACCATTTCAGTAATGAATCCTGGAAAGAACGGGTATTGAAAAGGGGATTAATACATGGCTGAGCGAGGCTCAGCTGACCTGGAATAACCTCAGCATCATTCCATGATTCAAGGAAGTGGTGCACCGGGCATTCAAAAATTGCTTTTCCGGCTGTTTCATTGAGACAGCCTGTCATATTTACTGTAAGGGCAGTCTTTTTCATTCCGGATAAAAACTTATCCGCCTGAGGATAATCGTAAGCAGGATTGACGTTGTACATCAGCAATGCTTTTATCCTGCCTGCATCCAACTCATTTACCAGATCCCTCATTTTACCATCTATACCGGCTGATATGTGCAGATAATTGTTCAGGTCTACAGAGTTGTTATAATTGCCAAGGAGGAAGTTTATTCCGTTTGTGATTATCTGTATGTCAACATTATTGGTTCCTGAGATAACGACAGATCTTCCTTTTGAGGCGATAAGATTGTCTGCAAGTTCGGAAAGGTCTTCCCTGTATTGTGGAGCCGGGAATGATACGGCACCGGTTTTTAGTGCTATCTTATTATACAGATCAGCCAGAAGTATTATTTCCTCTGAAGGTTTTATTTTCTTTCTGATATCCGAGTTGCTTCCTGTAATGCTCATTCCCGATTCGAAATGAATATGTCGCAGCATACTCTTTTCTCCGTTATTCAGCTTCCTGCGGGTGGTGTACTTAGGTATAAAATGAACAGGAGCTATCCATGTCCCAAGGAAATCAGCGTTAACAGAAACCACCATGTCTGTATTCTGAAAATGATAATCTGGTATTACCGCTCTGCCAAAACAGGCATGATTAGCCTCGAGAATAGCAGAATATGAAACTGCATCGTATTGCACCCATTTGAAATTTTTAAATCTGCTGCCAAATTCATTGATCAGTTTAATGGATGAGGGGGAATTGATTGTTGAGGTGAGCAGAACTATTTCACCACCTCCGGAATTTATTGCTGACAAATCATTTATAATCTGTTCGTCAATGGCTTCCCATGTGACATTTTTCTGATTTGCCGAGGGCGATTTCAATCGTGCATCATCGTAAAGACTCAGGACAGATGCCTGTACTCTTGCAGTTGTACCTTCCCGGTTAAAAGATGATAAAGAATTTCCTTCGATTTTTATCGGACGTCCGTCGCGGGTTTTTACAAGAATAGAAGCGTATTCGTGCCCATCATAAAAGGTGGATGCATAATACAAAGGTTTACCGGGGGTAATTTCGGGAGGTTGGATTATGTAAGGGATTGCGAGATGAACCGGGCGCTTGCAAGCGCTTATTATAGCAGCCGAAGCAAAGGTGAACCCAAAGATTTTAAGAAAATTCCTTCTGGAAGAACTCAGATTTAAAAAATCATTTTCAAAAAGTTCCAGCGGCCGGCCATTTTGTTCACCTGCCTTATTTCCTTCAACCCCGCTGGTCAAACTATGAAATCCTTCCGGTATCTTCTTGTATTTCTTCATATTAAACCACTTTTCGGATTTCTTCTTTTAATAATGGCATTTCATGCATTCTGTACCACCAATCATATTAACATTGATACTGTCTGTTTCCCTGTTTCGTATCTTCTCTGCAAGTCCCGTATACTCAGCATAAAACCTGTTATCGTCGAAATCGATATTCCTGGTTCTGTGGCAATTGATACACCATCCCATTGTCAGTTCATTGGTAAGCTTTATTCTTCCCATCTTCTCGACAGATCCATGACATTCCCGGCAGGATATTTTCCCTGCACTGATATGCTGGGCATGACTGAAAAAAACATGATCGGGGAGGTTATGAACTTTGACCCATCCGACCGGCTTTCTATTTTCATAGGCGCTTATAACCGTGGCAATCTCAAATGCTCCTGAGCGTGTCCCTGCACGGACAAGCAGATGGCAATTCATACAAACATTTTCTGCAGGAAATCCTGCTGTCTTGCTATATGGTGCATAACTATGACAATAAATACAGTCAGTACTATTCTGGCCTGCATGAACAGAATGTGAAAATTTTACAGGCTGGTCAGGTTCATAACCGGGGGAATGACCAAGGGCAATTGCATCTGAAACAAGTGTTCTGGTAATAAAGACGAAAGAAAAGACCAGAATAACAATACTGACCCATCGTCTTTTTATTTTTTTGGTTATTGCAAGATCAGTTATGGAAAAAAGCAATAAAAGTGATGCCAGAATGAAAAGGATAAGATTTGTCAGGACCGGTTTTTTCTGTTTAAGTCCGATGGAGGGAAGCTTATCCATATATGCCTTAATCAGAACAATATCTTCGGGAGTTAAATTGAAATCCTTATGAGCCTGATCCATCTTTTGTCCTGAAGGAGAGAGTAAAACTTTGCTCAGGTCACCTGAGCTTTTACCGAGATATTTTTTGGAGATTTCTATCGCATCAGGATTCCAGTTAAGTGAGTCAGAAAAAACAGTGTTATGACATCCGGCACAATTTATTGACTTGTTATCAAAGTAAACCAGTCCGTAAAAAAGCCGTTCTCCTCTGATAACCTCTTCTGCTTTAAATGCCTTTTTCTGAAATATTCTATTGCCTGAAGGCTGATTTTGAAACGGGTACCCATTAATAAAGAATGATAAAAAGAGTATTGTAAGGGACAGATAAGAAAGATATTTAGAAGGAGGAGGCTTCAACATTACTTAAAAAGTTATTAAGACACTCAAACAAAATCAAATTAATCTGTTTTCCATCCCATCGATGATTCCTCTTAACTAAAAGACCTAAACATGAATTTTAATAAACCAGGTTCAGGACGGGTACTTAATCCGAAAGAAGTATACCAAATATAAAGATATTTAATACCTTTTAATTTACCTTCAATTTCTGATGCCAATTTATCCCAATTCTTTAATTTTTTAATTCTGCCTTTCCCTCCTCTCCCATTCTTTTTTGCCGGATAAACCAAAACCTCACTGGTGTGTTTTTTGTCTTGCGGCCCTGTGTTATGGGGGCCCTGCGATCATATTTTCTCATTTTTCACTTCACATTAATAATTACGAGGCAAAGTGTTATCATACCTTTCAACTGAGATTAAATAAACGGTTGTGTGTTAATAAATTAGCTTTATCCCCGCTGTTGGCAGACAAATTTATTATTGATACCGTACAATAAAAAACAATGCAGGAGGTCAAAATAAAAATTTCATAAAAGCGTTT
>CAYPKL010000440.1:0-9945 GCA_964411285.1 uncultured Rikenellaceae bacterium | reverse complement strand
CAATGACTTTCAGGAATCTGTTTATCAGGCGATCACTCTTTATGAGCTCCACCTGAGATACTATTTTCAAGGGCTTTTATTCTCGGGATTTCCTTATGTTCATCAGACTGTCGGTTCGGCAGTAGCAGTTAAAGCGCTGGCATACGTCAGGGCGGGCGGGATGAACAGAAGGATGGCGGGAGAAGAATTTAATTTTATTCAGAAACTTGCGCTGGCAGGTGGTTATTTCAATCTGAACCTGACAACAGTATATCCTTCCCCACGGCCGTCGGTAAGAGTCCCCTTCGGTACAGGAGCTACTGTTACCCGGATGACAGGCAGCGGGGATGAAGAATTTATGACTTATAATATTCTTGCTTTCAGGGAGCTGAAAGCTCTTTTCAGTTTATCCGACATTTTATTTTTTAACGGCAAGGATTCACCCGCCTTCAGATATAACGATCTTCCACAGGGTGTCAGGTTATTTATTGACCAGGAAGAATGGACTAAAAAGATCATTGAGATAAACGAAAATACAAACAGCCATAAATCATTTAAAAAGCGATTTTACGACTGGTTCAATATGTTCAGAATTGTTAAGTACATGAACATGGTCCATTCGGGATTTTTAGAAAAACAACCAGTGACAGGATCTGCATCGGAACTTCTGAAAGTTCTTGGAATTGATTTTAATACAAAGGATCCGGTAAAAATGCTGAATTTTTTCAGGACTCTTGAGAAGAAAAGTTAGTTATTTTTCCTTTTAATTATTCTGTCCTCTTTTGGTGTAAGAACAATATACAGGTCTTCATCGGGCTTTTTCATTTTGTACTGTTCCCGGGCAAATTTTTCAAGATTCTGATTGTCGGTCCGCAATTCCTGTAGTTTTCTTTTATCCATTTCAATCCGCCTGGTAAAGTACTCCTTCTCAGCTTTCAGTTTACGCAGGTTCTTAATTTCCTTATACCTGGCGATCAGGTTGTTTGAATCCAGAAGCACCAGCCAGACTACAAAAATTATAAGGGTAAGGATATATTTATTCCTTAGAACGGGAGGAATTTTATCTGTGTACTTAAATCTTATCATTCCAGTACAAACCTACAATTTTTTTTTCAACCGCCACTCATCAGATAAATCATCTGAATATTATCTCCGTCTTTTATATATGTTGATTCATATGAGTCTTTTGAAATAAGGCTGCCATTTACCTTAACTATCCTCAACCTGAAAGAAAATTTCTTTATTCTGAGCATGTCGCTCACTGAAATTGATTCTCCGGTAAAATCTTCTTCCCTGTTATTTAAAATAATTCTCATCAGCAGTTAGAGATTACTTTAATTTTCTTAAAAGTATTTCAATAACAGTATTAGCCTGCATACTTGCAACGATCCCAACTCTGGGCGCTAATGGGGGCAGGTCGTCGGATGCTTCTGATGTTTCATCTCCGCAAACATACAGGGTTTCATCGAGCTTTCTGGATCTGAGGGTCTCGTTATTTCCCCATCCTGCCATTCCTGAGCCAACAACAAGAGGAATTCCCGGTAACTTATTTTGCACTGTTTCAATTAACATTTCCTTCATTTCTGCTTTGTCGAATGCCTCCACAATAATATCACAACCTCCAAATATTGCCGATACATTATTCTTATCAATTTTTTCAGGGAGGGCTATTATTTCAACTTCAGGTCTGATCCTGAGAAGATTCTCTTTAAGGGCAACAGTTTTCAGCATTCCAATCTGGTCAGCAAAATAAAACTGCCGGGATAGATTAGCCTTCTCCACAAAGTCAAAATCGGATATAACCAGAGCGCCAATACCGCTTCTGGTAAGGGCTGATGCGCAATTTGATCCAAGTCCGCCTGCACCTGCAATACCTACTCTGAATTTCTTCAGGTGATTTTCAATCTCGGAAAATCTCATCAGAGCCAAATTATGATCTGATATTATTATGCAAATATAAGCACTTTGTTATATTAAATTCCATAATCTCCTTTCAGGACTTAACATATTGACTATTGTCATTTTATAGTATGACCGAAAGGATTACCTTTGATCAGATAGACTTGCTAATTTTATTTTGAATCTACCATTAAAACTATGGATATAAATACAATAAGAACCCGCGACAGGCAGCTTAAAAGATGGGATTACAGCTGGACTCCACTAAGCAAGGGCTATACCGATAAGATCCTTTACATAAATGTCGGCACTGCAGATATTAAGGAAAAGGATGTTCCCCTGGTAATGAAAGAGAAATTTATCGGCGGCAAAGGTTACGGACTCAGGTTATTATGGGATGGCACAAGACCGGATACCAAATGGGATGATCCTGAGAATGAGATTATTATTTCTTCCGGGCCGATAGGCGGAATAACCCAATACTCAGGAACCGGCAAATCGCTTGTTGTTAGTATTTCGCCGCAGACAAATTCTGTTATTGACAGTAATGTGGGAGGCTTTTTTGGCCCGTTTCTGAAATTTGCCGGTTTTGATGCATTGGAAATTCAGGGTAAGGCTGAAAGGGATGTTATTGTTTTCATTGATGGTATCAATCATTATGTTGAATTGTACGATGCTCCATTTGAAGCCACCGATAGTCATCTTCTTGCAGAACAGCTTACTGAGATCTTTGCTGACAGCGACAGCGAGAAAAAAAATATCGGAATAGTCTCATCAGGTTCAGCTGCTGATCATTCCCTGATTGGAATGCTTAATTTCACATTCTATGATTCAAAACGGAAAAAGATCAGGTTAAAACAGGCAGGAAGGGGAGGAATAGGTACCGTTTTCAGGAACAAAAGAATTAAAGCGATAGTTTGCAAGATTCCGGGTGTTAAGGGAAATCTAAATAATGTGGTTGATCTTGAACCAATTATGGAACGCGGGCGGCGGTTTAACAGGGAGATAAGGGAGCTCGATGATAAGCAGTGTCAGATGCGACAGGTTGGTACTGCTCATCTTATGGAGATTATGAATGATCATGACCTTCTTCCGGTTCATAATTATAAATTCGGGAGCCATCCCGATGCGTATAAAATCGATTCGTCGGTATGGAAAAGGAACTTTACCCAAAATAATCCTGACGGTTGCTGGATAGGCTGCAATATGTCGTGCAGCAAAGGGATAGATGATTTTGAGGTTCAAACGGGACCTTATAAGGGGCAGAAGGTAATTGTTGACGGACCAGAATATGAGAACGCTGCCGGTCTGGGTTCGAACTGTGGCATTTTTGATCCACAATATATAATTGAAACTAATTTTTACTGCGATACTTATGGGATTTGTACAATAACCTGGAGTACTCTCACGGCTTTTGTTATGGAATGCTATGAAAACGGGATCTTAAATAAGGAAAGGACAGGAGGACTTGAACTTAAATTTGGCAATTCAAAAGATGCCACTGAACTTTTACACCAGGTTTCAAGGGGTGAGGGATTCGGAAAAATTGCAGGTCTCGGAGTTCGCAGGATGAAAGAGCTTTTCATAAAAAACGGATGGGGCGAAGCTTCATTTCTTAATGATATCGGAATGGAAAACAAAGGGCTCGAATATTCACAGTACATGTCCAAAGAATCACTTGCACAGCAGGGAGGATTTGCCATGACCAACAAAGGACCCCAGCATGATGAAGCATGGCTGATATTTATGGATATGGTTAACAATCAAATTCCCACATTTGAGAATAAGGCCGAAGCTTTGCACTATTTCCCCATGTTCAGAACCTGGTTTGGTCTGGTTGGATTATGCAAACTTCCCTGGAACGATGTTGAGCCTGAAAACAATGCACAGACAGATGAGCCTGCCAAAGTACCGGAGCACGTCGATAATTATATTGCAATTTATAAAGCAGTAACCGGACGGGAGTTCGATAGAAAACGACTGGTTGAAGATTCAGAGCGGGTTTATAACTTCCAGCGGGTATTTAATCTCCGAAGGGGTTACGGGACAAGGGTATACGACAAACAGCCCTATCGTGCAGCGGGACCTGTAACGAAGGAAGAATATGAATCGAGGGCTGAAAGATATGACAAGCAGATTAAGGAGAAAATCGGAACAGATCCTTCAGAAAAAACTACTGAAGAGAAAATGAAAATTCTCAGGAAATACAGGGAAGATCAGTATGAGCGGCTGCTGGATGCAGTTTATAAGCGCAGAGGATGGAATAATAATGGTGTTCCAAAAATTAAATTCCTGGAAAAAATAGGGATGGATCTTCCGGAAGTAATTGATGTTGTAAAGAACTATCAATAGCTCATGAAATGCAAACATGCTTCTCCTTACGTAAACCGTAAACAGAAAAAATTTAAAAGGAACAAAATATGGAGATGATACCATTTGAGAGAGCTTATGAGATAGTAATGGCATCAGGATTTGACATGGTAACTGAAAAGGTATCATTTGAGCGTTCACTTAACCGGATACTGGCAGAGAATATTGAAAGCGACATTGATATGCCTCCATTTAACAAAGCTTCAGTTGACGGTTTTGCATGTAAGAAATCCGACCTGGCAAACGAAATGGAGATAATTGAAACTATTCCTGCCGGAAGATGGCCTGAGAAGCACGTCGTGAACGGTACTTGCTCCCGCATTATGACAGGAGCCCCTGTCCCGTCAGGTGCAGATTGTGTGATAATGGTTGAGGACACGAAAATTCTTCCCTCCGGAAAAATCAGATTCAGCGGTTCATTTCAAAAGGAAAATATAGCCGTAAAAGGGGAAGATGTCAGGGAAGGAGATGTTGTTCTCAGGACCGGGAGGAAGATCAAACCTCAGGATATTGCTGTGATGGCATCCGTAGGACATGTTTCCGTAGCAGTAAAAAAAGTGCCGGGGGTAGCAGTTATCAGTTCTGGGAGTGAGCTTGTTGAACCTTATGAAATTCCGGGGATATCACAGATAAGGAATAGTAATGGCAGCCAGCTTATTGCCCAGCTTGAGCAGGCGGGAGTGCAGGGGATAAATTATGGCATTGCTGCGGATGATGAGGCGCTGACTCTCTCATTTGTTAAAAAGGCTATTTCGGAGAACGACATGGTTCTTATAACCGGGGGAGTATCTATGGGCGACTTCGACTTTGTACCTTCAGTGCTTGAAAAAGCAGGGGTTAAAATTATTTTCACAAGAGTTGCCGTTCAGCCAGGGAAACCTACTACTTTTGGCATCCATAAAAATGCTGTAGTTTTTGGCCTGCCAGGGAATCCGGTATCTTCATTTATTCAGTTTGAAATGCTTGTCAGACCCCTGATATATAAGATGATGGGTTATGATTGGCAGCCGGTCAGAATAAATATGCCCATGAATGAACAATTTACAAGGAGATCTGCAGACAGGAAGGCTTTAATTCCTGTCAGAATTTTGGCCGATGCAACTGTTACTCCTGTTGAATATCATGGTTCTGCACATATTTCAGCCATTCCTGATGCAGATGGTATAATTGAAATGGCTGTCGGGAAATATTACTTTGAAAAAGGAGAGATTGTAAGTGTGCGACAGATTTGAAAGTTCAACAGGCTACCTCCGTATTTCGGTTAACGGCATTTGTAATCTGTGTTGCCGGTAACTATACCGGAGGATGGCATTCCACTTAAAAACTAAAAAATGAATATACCCGAAAAATTTGAGGTGCTGATAATCACTTTAAGCGACAGAGCTTTTAATGGAGAATACCAGGATTTAAGCGGCCCCAGAATAAAAGAGAGACTATCTGAATATTTTGCATCAATAAACTGGGAATCAGATATTACTATAAAACTTATTCCGGACGATGCAGTAATGCTGCGTGATCAGGTAAAAAATGCTTCTGAATGCTGTAATTTTATTTTTACTACCGGAGGTTCAGGTATCGGGCCACGTGACATAACAGTTGAAACAGTCTCTCCGCTGCTGGATAAAGAAATTCCGGGTATTATGGAATTTATCAGAATCAGGTATGGAATGGAAAATCCAAATGCTCTGTTAAGCAGGGGAGTAGCGGGTTTAACCGGGAAAGCATTGATCTATACACTGCCAGGTTCTGTAAAAGCTGTTGATGAATATATGACGGAAATCCTTAAGACTCTGAAGCATACCGTCTTAATGCAATACGGTGTAGATTCGCACCATAAGCATCAATAGGCAAGCCTGTTTAGTGTATTAGCGGTCCGGGTTCCTAATACTCTGTCGTATCTATCGCGTGGATTTCTGTAATAAATAATAACTGTATAGTCGTTTTCAGTTTCATAGTGGTTGCCCTCGAATTTGGAAGCGGTTCCACTTTCATCCCCTTCTTTTTTGAAAACATATTCATAGTTATACCAGCCCTGTTTTAAGAGCATGACACACTCATAGGCCTGATTTTCAGGATTGTAGTTCATAAGGTTGTCAGGCCCGAACGACCAGTTGGATAATGCTCCCGAGACGTAAACTTTACCTCCTTCAGGCATATTCTTTGAAGGAAGAGTAAAATATACATAAACATAATCTGCATCAGTCTCAGGATTTTTTTCTTCCTGAATTGCTATATAATATTTCCCATTAAAATCCTGCCAGTAGAAATAGGGTTTAAATTCCCTGTTTTCTGACGGACTCAGGTAAACGTGATAACCGGAGTTCAGGAAGTCGATTTTTTTTACATACTCTGACTGGTACCTTATACTTTTTATATCAAAATACCTGTATTCATTTCCACCCGAAAAAATATTTTTATCTGATAAAGCACTGTATTTTAATTCATTATTGCCGTAAAACTCTGGTTTGAGATTTGTTTTTGCATTGTTCCATCTTCCGTTTTGAAGGATGGAACCAAAAACATCATTGTAAGGGTCGTTGATTTTCAGATTGGCGTAATTGACAGTAAAATCAATTTGCTGGCGTGTATTGAAATCTGCTGTCATTCCTGGTCTGTGTGCTTCAATAGTTATACCTGCAACATCTTCGGTGATTATGAACCGGTGAGTAAAAACAGGTTCTTCAGGTTCTCCGGCGGGATATACCATAATAATATAGTTACCCGACAGGTTGAGCCTTACCTTGTCGTTTGGAAAAGTGAGCTTATAATGGATATAATTAACGGTTGTATTGAAAGATGTCTCGTAATCCTCGATTGGATTTTCCTGGAATCCATCGAGATATGTGGAAGGGAAGATATCCGACTTATTCCAGTCCTTATCACAATGAATAAAAGTGTAATAGTAAGTCTCACTATTGTTTCCCAACAGGTCGAAATGCAACACAAGCTTTTCATTGCTGTTAAGTTTCATTACCGGATATGATAAATTCCACCCTTCCTTATACAGCTGGACTGTCTTTATTGAATTGCTGAAAACCTTATTAGTAAATATTGATGGATCATCCGGTAATAAAACAGGATGAGTCATATTCAGCAAAATTGAGAGTATCAGGTATGAAAAAACTTTTATCATTGCTGCTTTGTTTATTGTTTACAAAAATAGTGCAATTATTTAATATCATTTTTCGCACTTTTTGTGATCTGAATTCAGGGATTGTTAAATTTGCTTTTTTTGTTAATTTATTAACAGTATCCCATCGGCTGATAGGAGAGATCAGATAAAGAAGAAGATTTTCATATTAAATTTATAATTACCTAACGATTTCCAAGACCTGATATGCCAAAATCTGTAAAGTTGAAAAAGGGATTTGATATCCGGATGCAGGGTATTGCTGACAAGAAGCTGGCCGGAGAATCAAATCCGGGTTTTTATGGAGTAAAACCCGGTGATTTTCCCGGACTTATTCCTAAACTTAATGTGAAGCCGGGTAGTACAGTTCTGGCAGGAACAATGCTTTTTCATGATAAGATCCGGCCGGAAATTATTTTTACATCACCTGTAAGCGGCAAAGTTGTTGCTGTTGAAAGAGGTGACCGTAGAAAAATTCTGGAGGTTGTTATTGAAAAAGAGGGTGACAATTCAATTGATTTCGGAAAAGCAGATCCTGCACGCCTTTCAAAAGAAAGAATAAAGGAATATCTTTTAACGTCAGGTGTGTGGCCATCCATCCGGCAGCGACCATATCATATTGTTGCCAAACCACATGATTTTCCAAAATCTATTTTTATTACCGGTTTCGATACTTCTCCACTGGCTCCTGATTATGATTTCATTCTGGAGAATTCCCATATCTCTTTTTTCAGGACCGGAATAGCAGCACTTTCAAAAATTACTGAAGGTAGAATAAATCTTATTTTAAAAGGTAACTCCAAAGGCAGTCAGGTTGTTAATGATATTCCGGGTGTTGAGATTTCTTATTTTTCGGGTCCTCATCCTGCCGGTAACGTAGGGGTTCATATTCACCATCTTGATCCCTTGAACAAGGGTGAAGTAGTATGGTTCATTAACCTTCAGGATGTTTTTACAATCGGAAGATTATTTGAAGAAGGAATTTATAAGCCGGAAAAGATTGTTGCACTAACTGGTTCAGAAGTGGTTCACCCCCAGTATTACAGGATGCTTTCAGGAGGATCGGTAGCTCAGGTGGTAAAAAATAATGTAAAGCAAGGGAGCCTGAGATATATAAGCGGCAATGTGCTGACGGGAACAAGAATCAATTCTGACGGGTACCTTGGATATTATGATTCACAAATTACTGTCATTCCTGAAGGCAGTTATTATGAATTCTTTGGCTGGGCAGCGCCGGGGATTAATAAATTAAGTTTTTCAAAGACTTTTCTATCCAGCTTGTTTCCAGGGAAGAATTATAAACCGGACACCAATCTTCATGGCGGAGAAAGATCTTTTGTGATGACAGGGCAGTACGAAAAGGTAGTTCCTATGGATATTTATCCGATGCAACTATTTAAGGCGATACTTGCCGGGGATATTGACATGATGGAAAACCTTGGTATATATGAAGTTGCAGAAGAAGATTTTGCGCTTTGTGAATTTATATGTCCATCAAAGATAGAGATTCAGTCAATAGTACGAAATGGTCTTGATCTTATGATTAAAGAAATGAGCTAATAACCAGTGATCTCAGTCATTATGAATTCATTAAGGAAGAAACTAGATAAGCTGAAACCAAACTTTGTAAAGGGGGGCAGGTTCTCAAAGTTGCAATCGGTATTTGAAGGATTCGAATCTTTCATGTTCGTTTCTGATAAAGTCACTTTTAAGGGCTCTCATGTCAGGGATTCAATAGATTTAAAGAGGACGATGACCTTTGTGATTATTGCCCTTCTGCCGGCTCTTTTATTCGGTTCTTACAATACCGGATTACAGCATTTCAGATCTCTGGGTATTGAGCCGGCAATATTTCAGGCCTTTTTATTTGGCTTCCTCAGAATACTTCCATTGATAATAGTCAGCTATGTTGTGGGGCTGGGGATAGAATTTATTGCAGCACAGATAAGGGGACATGAAATAAACGAAGGGTATCTTGTTACGGGATTGCTGATCCCTCTGATAATGCCAATCGATATTCCATTATGGATGCTGGCACTGGCAGTAGCTTTTTCAGTGATCCTTGGTAAAGAGGTCTTTGGCGGCACAGGGATGAACATTCTTAATCCGGCTTTGCTTGCACGGGCATTCCTGTTTTTCAGCTATCCTGCATGGATGACCGGTGATGCAGTCTGGACCGAAGGCTTAACTGCAGGTAAAAATATTATTGATGGTTTTTCAGGAGCCACACCTCTTTCACTTTGTGCTGCCGGAGAAGTAACAAAATTGCCTTCATTTATGGAAATGTTTATCGGGACAATTCCCGGTTCTGTGGGGGAGACCTCCACCATTGCAATACTGATTGGCGCTGCGATACTGATCATTACCGGGGTCGGCAGCTGGAAGATAATTGTCAGCGTTTTTGCCGGTGGTATTGCGATGGGACTTTTGCTTAATGCTGTTTCAGCTAATACATATATGGAGCTGCCTTTCTACTATCATTTTGTAATGGGTGGTTTTGCTTTCGGAGCTGTATTTATGGCTACCGATCCTGTAACAGGATCGCAGACGGAAAAGGGAAAATGGAT
>CAYPKL010000439.1:0-3789 GCA_964411285.1 uncultured Rikenellaceae bacterium | reverse complement strand
GGATGATAAAAAACATTCCCTTCAACGTAACCCTGGCGGGGATCTTCACCATATATTATTCCATCGATAAGTTTAAGATAACCCTCCTCATTCACTTTATATTCGGCCAGTTTAAGAGTATTCTGCATTTCTGTGGCTTTTGCATGAACCGCATTAACACGGTCGCCCGGATCGGGGTGGGTTGAAAGCCAGGTTGGAATGCCTCCTTCACTTTCAGCCATGTTCATCTTCTTAAGAACATTAAAGAAATCAGCCATTTTATGTGCATCGTACCCGACTTCTGTGGAATATTCAGCTCCCAGCCTGTCAGCTTCACGTTCATCATCGCGGCTGAATCTTAAAAACAGCAGCTGCATACCCTGAAGTGCATATTCGGCATATTGGGCAAATTTTTCAGAAGCTATCATTCCTCCTATTAAAAGAAGCTGACCAAGCTGCTGCTTGCTTTGCTGGCTTACTGTGTGGCGTGCTGCAACGTGACCCATTTCATGCCCCAGCACCCCGGCCATTTCCGCCTCATTGTTCAGCTGCGCAAGGATCCCGCGGGTCAGATAGATGTATCCCCCTGCCACTGCAAATGCATTGACAACAGGAGAATCAACTACTTTCACATGGTACTCCATTTTGGGTCTGTGGGAGATCTTACCCATTTCTGTGCCTTTTGCCTGAATAAAGTTCTGGATATTCTCATCCTGGTAAACGCCAAATGTTGCTAATACCTGAGGATCATAAGTGAGCCCCAGTGCAATTTCCTGTGATTCGGACATGAGCATAATCTGTTTTTTGCCGGTGACCGGATTCACAGCGCATGAAATGATCAGCAGAACACCAGAGCAGAACAGTGAAATCATTAATGCAATGTTCAGTCTTTTCATTGTTTTGTATTTATTAATAACCATTTGATTAAAGGAGAAGGACTAATTCTGATTCAAATATCGGAAAAAAATACTTTTACTAAAAACTTCTTGTTAAACATTCTGAAGACGGGCAAAATAAAAAGTCTGATACGGATTAGTGTTATGTATAATCCTAATAGCGACATAATAGGTTTAACTTTACATTAGGTTCATTTTAAACCAAATGACCAGACTAATGTATCAAACAAAATCCTATTTTTGTAATATATCCTGAGATTTCTTAGCATGATTCCGCTGACTTAAGTTACCTGATAATGAAAAAAAATCCAAAAAACATCAACCGCCGGTCATTTTTAGGAACAACCGGCACTCTGGCTGCAGGCTTGACAATTATACCTGCTTCTATAATAAACAGCAATGGTAAACCGGCTTCTGGTGACAAAACAGTCATGGGAAACTCAAAGGATTTTCTGACTGAAAGCAGGACCTTGATTCCGGAAGAAAAGTGGTGGGAGAAAGAACCTTTAAGAATAGTTGAACTGGAGGATGGATTTGATCCTGCAGAAAAAATGGAATTACTTAAAGACCTGGGTGCAAATATGGAACACCTTGTAAGATTTGTCGATACTTCACCCGGAACATCATTCCTTGACGCTCATAATCTTTATGAAGGCGACAGGGTAAATTTCGGTTCCCTGAAGCAATACCTGAATGAGGCACATAAAAGAGAGATCCGGGTAATAATATATTTTAATGTCCATGCCATACTCTCCTCCTATGCGCACCAGCACCCTGAATGGCAACAGATTCAGGATGACGGGAAATCCATTGAGGATGTATACAGTGTGGATTCTTCTTTCTGCATTAACAGCCCATGGCGGGAGGAGGTATTCCAGACCATCAGGAAACTCTCTGCCTATGATATTGACGGAGTATTTTATGACGGCCCCATCTTTTTCTCAAAAACCTGTTATTGCGATTCGTGCAGGAAGTTGTTTAAGGAAAAATATCTGAAGACTATACCCTCAAAAACAGAATTATCTTCTATTCGGGGCACTAATGAATGGAAGGAACTGGTTGAATTTCAATCCGACAGCATTGCCATTTTTTTAAGGGATACCAATAAGATACTGAAGGAGGCCAATCCGGGGATCCTCCTCTACATGAACGGTAACACCATTGGTCCATCCTGGCCCACGGGAAGAGATAACCGCAAGATTATCAAAGAGACAGATATACTGGGTGCTGAGGGCGGATTTTTATATGGAGAACTGACTGAATCGATATACAAGCCCGGGGCAATGGCAAAACTGCTTGAATCGCAGGCAGGCGGGAAACCTGCTGTAGTATTTGACGCAGCGAAACAGGGTCCATGGACTTTTTCCACTTTACCGGCCGGGGAAATCAGCATTCTTTACAGCCAGACAATCACCAGCCAGGCGAATGTCTGGCTCGCAATATGTGACTCTCCAAAGCCACATGAAAAAGAGATGGATGTGATCAGGAAATATAACAGGTTCATTAAGAATAATCCCGATCCCTTCTTTAAAACAGGTTCAATGGCAAGAATAGCCCTGGTATGGCCGCAGGAATCAGGCAATTATTATAACGGTTCTTCTGTTCCTCTTACTGACTTCACCAGGGAAATGAAAGCGGCAAAGGCTGGAAACACAGGTGAGGAATTTTATGGGTTCTACGACGGGCTTTCACGGCTGCACTTTCCATTTGATGTGCTTGATGAGGAATCGCTGAATGGCAATCTAAACAGATACGATTTAATAGTTTTCCCGAATGTGTCATGCCTTAAAAAGGAAGCATCAGACAGGATAAGGAGCTACGTAAAGAACGGGGGTAACATTATCTCCACCTTCGAAACATCATTGTATGATGAATACGGGAAAAAACATGAGATTTTCGCATTAAGCGATGTTTTCGGGACAGAAAATGCGGGAGATATCTTCGGCCCGCTCAGTTGGGATTATATCGCTCCTGATGTTAAGGACCACTTTTCGCTTAAAGGGATCAGTCAAAAATATATTTATGCTCCTTCGTATGGGATTAAATTAAAGGTTAAAACAAAAGCTCCGGTGCTTTTCTGCAAACCTCTGCCGGGAAGCTACGCCGGAAGCCCCGAAATTACAGAGTTCCCTTTTATAGTGGATAATAATTACGGAAAAGGAAAATCGATCTATTTTGCAGGCACATTTGGCGGTTCACTTTATAAATTCCATTTCCCCGAATATTATCAGATACTTTCCAATATTGTTAATGAATTAAGCAATCCCGTTGTCAGGATGCCAAATGCACCTTCTTCTGTAGAGGTGAACCTCAGAAAAAAAGGAAATTCCCTGTTTGTGTACCTGATCAATTTCACTTCAGAGATGAGAAGGCCGGTTCAAAGAATTATCCCGGTTAATAATTTACAGGTAGAGTTACCCGTGAATAAAGAAATAAAAGGGGTAAAAGCCCTTTGGAGCGGTTCTGATCTGGAGTTTATAAGGAATGGAGATTCAATTTCATTTGTTTTACCGGTTATTGAAGATTATGAGGTAATCGAGATTAAAATCTAGAAGAATTTTATTCAGATCTCATTTTCTGACGGTTTGACTCTGATTTTTGCCTGTTTTTATTGTGGCCCTGGCTCTTTTTGCCAATTTTCATCCCGCAAAAATTCTGGTTTGTCAAAAATTGCTTTTTCATTTCCATTGCCGGAAATGTTTCTGTATATACCTTTAAGTCAATATTATAAGCTCCTTATTTCTTGAATTAAGTCAATACTGACAATGAAATCCAAACAAAGTCAGCATCGTTTTTGATGAATAGCCTTTTTAAGGCTGTCAAATGGCTTAAACGATTAAGCAATCTATGATTTTCCGGTGACAAACCTAACTTAAAAGCAGCTCATATTACCACTGGTTGGGCATCTGCCTCT
>CAYPKL010000438.1:0-3184 GCA_964411285.1 uncultured Rikenellaceae bacterium | reverse complement strand
TTTATAATATCCTTACGTAACATTTTTGGATCAGCCAGCATTTTCTTTTGCTGGATTTTTACACTGGCCACCAGTCGTTCCATATGATCATGAAAAAAAACCGGACTACCCTTTACCATGCGTATTACTTCATATACTGAGTCGCCCTCATAAACAAGTGAATTATCAAAAATATCAGATGTCTGAAGCAACCCGTTGAGTATAAATTTTTTTCCAAAACATTCGTTCATGACAAGGAGTTATGTAACAGCAAAAATACGAACATTAAGGCATTCTGCCAGTATTTCTGTATATATTAGCAGTCAATACGAAGAAACCGGGAGTTAGAAGTGTATGCAATAGTTGATATAGAGACTACAGGAGGCAGCGCATTGCTCGAAAAGGTAACCGAAATTGCCATTTATCAGCACGACGGGTTAAAAATCACCGGGGAGTTTTCTTCACTTGTCAATCCGGAAAGAAACATACCATACTTTATCACTAATCTGACAGGTATCACAAATGAAATGGTCGAAGATGCCCCGAAATTTTATGAGATTGCCAAAATGATAGTTGAACTGACAGAAGGAAGGGTTTTCGTTGCACATAATGCACGGTTCGATTATTCTTTTATCAGGCAGGAATTTAAAGCTCTGGGATATAACTATAAAAGGCATATTCTTGATACTGTGAGTCTCAGCAGAAAGCTTATCCCGGGTCACAAATCGTACAGCCTCGGGAACATCTGCAAAGACATGAATATTACTATCAGCGGAAGGCACCGAGCCGCCGGAGATGCTCTGGCAACATCAATACTTTTCGGGAAACTTATTGACAGAGACAGGCAGATCAATGGAGAATCATCCTCACTTCTGAAGAATACCAGGATCTCAAAGCTACATCCTGATCTTGATCTTTCAAAGCTCGATATTATTCCTGATGAACCAGGAATATATTATTTTTACAATGAACATGGCGACCTGATATACATCGGGAAAAGCCGTAACCTCCAGCTGCGAATAATGACGCATCTTTCAAACAATACATCAAACAGAAGTATGGAAATGCGTGATGTGATTGCAGATATTACCTGGGAAGTAACCGGCAGTGAGCTTGTAGCACTTCTCAAGGAGTCGTCGGAAATAAAAAGTAATAAGCCTGTATATAACAGGGCACAGCGTAAAACCGGTTTCAATTGGGGTATTTATTCCTTTACTGACTATAAAGGTTATATGAATTTCTCCTTTGGACAGATTAGCAGAGAGGAGGCTCCCGTGTCGGTATTTACTTCCAAAGAAAAGGCAAAATCAAAGCTTCTGTCCCTGGTTGAAAAATATGAACTTTGCCAGAAGCTTACCGGCCTTTACGACACGGAAGGACCTTGTTTCCACTATCATGTAGGAATCTGCAAAGGAGCCTGCTGCGGAAAGGAATCAGCCGAAAACTATAACGAGCGTGCCAGAAAAGCTGCGGATGAGTTCCTTTTCACGCGCAGGAATTTTTTCATTATTGATAAAGGCAGGGACGCTGATGAGCGCAGCGCTGTTAAAGTTGTAAACGGGAAATTTGCCGGTTACGGATATTTCAATATCAATGAGATGGGATTCGGGTTGACAGCCGTTCACGACTGTATTCAATGTTCAAAAGATAACCGGGACATTCAAATTATTCTGAAACAATATCTTAAAGGCTATAAGATAGAAAAGATCATTGAGTTCTGATTATCATGACCTATATTTGTAAGTAAACTAACTGTTCAGAAAATGGCTGTTTTTACAAGAACAACAAAGAACCTGATACTGAAGATCGATGAGTTTTTTGATAATGTCGACCTTGGACTTCTTGTATTCAGGGAAGGAGTAAAAGCTTATCTCGATAAGGATATGGAAGCATTCCACAGACATCAGCAAAAAGTTGAACTTCTTGAAAGCAATGCTGATAAGCTTCAGAGATCCATTGAAAATGAGATGATAACCCATTCAATACTTCCCCAGCACCGAAGTGAAGTAAGCTCACTTATTGACGTGCTTGATGAGATTATTGACACAGCAAAGTCGTCGCTTAATGAATTCAGCATTGAGGTTCCTGATATTCCGGCTTCTCTTAATCACAATTTCATAAGTATAATGGAAGCATCCGTATGCGCGGGGGAAGAACTGATCCCGGCCGCCAGGGCATATTTCAAAGCTCCTTACACCGTCAGGGATAAACTTCTTAAGGTTTACTATTTTGAAAGTGAGACCGACAAGGTTGCCAGAGGTACAATTAAAATCATTTTTCAGGAGATGAAAGATCTCGACCTGGCACATAAAGCGCATCTGAGATATATTATTCACCACATTGAAAGCATTTCAGATAATGCACAGAAGGCGGCAGATCTTTTGTCGGGCATGGCAATAAAGATCGTGATGTAATGATTATATTTTTTCTTACCAGCGGACTCTTCCTCGGATGGTCACTTGGAGCCAATGATGCCGCAAATATTTTTGGTTCAGCAGTAGGATCCAGGATGGTGAGCTTCCGGAAGGCGGCAATTATCGCTTCAATATTTGTAATCCTGGGTGCTGTGATCCAGGGTTCGGGTGCCTCACAGACCCTTGGAAAGCTGGGTGCAGTAAATGCACTTGGAGGATCATTTACAGTTGCCCTTTCAGCAGCCATCACAGTATATGTGATGACAAAGTTCACGATCCCTGTTTCTTCAACACAGGCTATAGTTGGTGCAATTATCGGATGGAACCTTTTTACAGGAAATAATACTGACAGCAGCACGCTGACACAGATCGTGTCTACCTGGATTTCTGGTCCGTTAATAGGTGCAATATTTGCAATTCTTCTGTATATATTACTAAAGAAAATTAAGAAAACAACAAGAATTCATCTTGTCAGGTTTGAATCTTATATAAGAACCGGCCTAATAATTGTCGGAGCATTCGGCGCATACAGTCTGGGAGCAAACAACATCGCTAACGTAATGGGTGTATTTGTCCCTGCTTTTAATCTGCAGGAACTTGATCTTGGGATAATCACTCTTTCATCGTCACAGCAGCTTTTTCTTCTCGGAGGTATTGCTATTGCAGCAGGAATTATTACATATTCGAACCGTGTAATGGAAGTAGTAGGCAATAATATTCTGGAATTATCTTCCGAATCTGCACTTGTTGTTGTCCTTGCCCAGGCGCTGGTATTATTTATGTTTTCATCT
>CAYPKL010000437.1:0-4036 GCA_964411285.1 uncultured Rikenellaceae bacterium | reverse complement strand
TTTGTTCAGCAAGGAGGGTATCGGATTTACGGGTGTGGATCTTCCGGGACATGGGCGGTCGGATGGCAAAAAGGGTCATATAAAAAATTACTCTCTTCTTAACGAGATGACAGACACTCTTATAAATGAGTGTAAAAAAACTTTTCCCGGAATTCCGGTCTTTATTTACGGCCATAGTCTTGGCGGAGGTATTGTTCTTAATTATCTTATAAAAAATAATCCTGATATTCCTGGCGCTATAATTACTTCACCATGGCTTAAATTAACAGTCGAACCCGACAGGTCAAAAATCAGGCTGGCTGGTTTTCTAAAGAATATTCTGCCTGCACTGGTCCAGCCTAACGGACTGGTAATCGAACATATCTCAAATGATAAGGATGTGGTTGCCGCATATAAGAACGACCCTCTTGTTCACGGGAATATCTCCCTGAGTCTTATTAATGAAGCATTCACCGCGGCTTCAGAAGCTCTTAAGAACGCCTCGAATCTTAAAACGCCCATTCTGCTGATGCATGGTGGTGGTGATAAGATATGTTCACCGGAGGGAAGCCGGGAATTTGCATCCAAAACAGAAATGGCAGACCTTAAAATCTGGGATGGCGGATACCATGAGCTTCATAACGAATTATTTAAAATGGAGGTTTTTGACTACATCATAAGCTGGATCAACGGGAGGCTTCTCTCACAGCTATCAATAGCATAAGATGGAACTCAGAACGACATTCTCAATACCCCCCTCAAAGAACAGGATAACATATTCTGACAGGGTGGTTTTTATAGGTTCTTGTTTTGCGGCATCGATAGGAAAACAATTTGAAGCCGGACGGATGCCTGCTCTGATCAATCCTTTTGGAACCGTTTATAATCCTGCTTCTGTTTGCAATACCCTTGATACAATTACCGAAGGCAGGGAATATAAAATTGATGACCTTTATAAATATCAGGATACCTGGATAAGCTTTAATCATTACACTGATTTTTCGTCAGGAGATCCGGATGCACTTCTTAACAAGATTAATTCAAAAATTACTGAAGCGCGGGCTTTTTTAACCCGGGCGCATTTTCTTTTTGTCACATTTGGAACTGCAAGGGTTTACAGGTGGAAGCTTTCAGGTAAAATAGTATCGAACTGTCATAAGATTCCTGAACAGGAATTTACCCGCGAGATGCTTTCAACAGGTGAGATTGTTGCCCAGTGGTCGGAGCAGCTTGAAAAGTTACACTCTGTTAACCCCGGTTTGAAGGTTATCTTTACAATAAGTCCCGTGAGGCACTGGAAAGACGGGGCTCATGGGAACCAGGTAAGCAAGTCGGTACTTTTTCTTGCCGTAGAAGAACTTCAGAATCACCGTTCAACACCTGACTATTTTCCAGCCTATGAACTGATTATGGATGATTTGCGCGATTACCGTTTTTATGATACAGATATGCTTCATCCTTCGGCATCAGCGATAGATTATATATGGGATGCATTTACAAAATGCTATTTTGATGATAAGACTCTCAGTTTATACAGAGAAGTTATAAAGATTACCAGGGCCGTATCACACAAGATCATGACGGATTCGCCGGGGCAGAAAAAAAAGTTCGCGGGTGATATGCTTAAACGGATAGAATCGGTAAAAGAAAAAAATCCGGCAGTTAATCTTGAATACGAAAAAAAATACTTTTCTGACCTGTTAAATGCTGTGGTATAATAATTATTTGAAAATCACCGGCAGACACCAAAATAGCACCAGTGGATCTTTTAATAGCCAAAGCAGAAGAGCTTTATTGCAGACTATTTATTGGAAGAAAATAAGTTGAGGAATTCCTGAGGATTTCTTGTTATTAAAATATTCCCCGGGATCTTTTTACTTTGAGGTTCGGGATAATCAGTAAAGATTATCTTTTTTAATAATAAAGATTTTCCTATGCTGCTGAAGTATCCTATTTTCTTATGGGCCAAATCAAATGCACCCGAATTTACAACAAGATAATCGAAAGGTTTGATCTTATGGATTTCAATTACTTCTGAAGCAGGCAGGATCCCTCCGGTAAATATAACATCGTGGCCGCGTTTTCTGAGAACATATTTATAAAAAAGAAAATTGTTTTCAGACATGTAATCAAAAGTATTAATCATCGCAATTGTAGCTTTTGATTTTGAAGAAGAATATTTCATCTCGTAATCTTCCCTGATTAAGATCTGACGAAAAATATTCCTGACAAATTGTTCCTGTGCCCTTGACAGGCTGCCTGTCTGCCACAAAATTCTCGACTTCTCAAGCAACGGGTAAAAGTATGTGGAATAAGCCGATTCCAGGCCATACTTCTTTATAAACGGTGTGAGTGATCCGATGAATTGCATCTCGTTGAACCGGATAGCTGCCATAAGTATTTTACCAGGCTGAAAATCGAGGTCGATGTTGTCGTGCTGACTGCTGATATCCAATACTTCCTGAGTAAGTTCATCATCAGTAAGCATTGCAATCCTTGATATCTTCAAACCATTCCTGTTGAGGTAAGCAACGTTAAGGATCTTCTTCAGTTCCGTTTCGCTGTATGTCCTGATATTGGAGTCAGTTCTGTCTGGTTCCAGTATTTTGTACCTTTTTTCCCAGATTCGAATAGTATGAGCTTTTATTCCTGAGAAATTTTCAAGGTCCTTAATTGAAAAAACATTGATCACTTCTTCCATAATAAAAATAATATATCAAATTACAGTATAATTTGACATTCTCTTATACCGCTTACATTATACTAAACAACCAGAACAAAAGGTTGTTATCAAAAACACTAAAAATATTATCGTTTATTCGGATTCTTCCCCTGAAATCCGCAAATTCAGATAATCATAAAAACTTTAATCAGGATTCTCAATCATAATCTTTTTTACGATCCTTGTGCCATCAGCAAATGCTATTGTAACCAGGTACATCCCTCTTTTAGGATTTTCAAGAAATACTTTAGTGAATGACTGTGGCGTTTTATATTGAGCTCTGAATATATCCTGTCCTATCATGTTGGTCACTTTAACCAGCTCCATTTCCCTGTCGGTTTTAATTGAAAAAGTGTTATATCTTACCGGAACAGGGTATATGCTGATATTTGTACCGGAATTTTCAACGGGGAATGATTTGTTAGCAAGGTTATTGAGAACGTCTATGGTATCCTTTTGTGCCTGGAGACAGAGAGTAATAAGCAAAAGAGAAGTAATGAGCAAACTCTTTTTCATGAATACCATTTTACATAATATCTAACAAAAACTGTGCTAAAGGTAAGATAAATTTCCGAGATTTGTCAAAAATAATCTTGCTTTTTCCAGATCAGAAGGAGTGTCCACAGAGATACTTTCCCACTCTGTAACTGCAGTTCTGATCTTATATCCGTTTTCAAGCCATCTGTTTTGTTCCAGCGATTCTGCAGTTTCAAGAAGACTCTGGGGCAACTGCGTAAGTTTTGTCAAAGTTCCTGTCTTGTATGCATAAAGGCCAATGTGCTTGTAAAAAGAGTGTTTTGAAGTCCAGGTTGTCATTTCATGATCCCTGATGTAGGGAATAGCTGACCGGCTGAAATACATCGCATTACCTGATGAGTCAAGAATAACTTTAGGATGATTGGGATTAAAAATATCTTCTCCCGTCTCCGCTTTCCTGATCAGGGTGGCAATCTCCACAGATTCATCATCAAAACACGACTTAAGAAGATCTATCTGCACCGGCCTTATGAATGGTTCATCTCCCTGAATATTAATAACAATATCTATTCCGGCATTTTGCCCCCGGGAGATTTTATTTACAGCTTCTGCACAACGGTCTGTCCCGCTTCTATGTTCCTGAGATGTCATAATGGCATTTCCTCCAAAACTCACCACACTCTTAAAAATCCTTTCATCATCGGTAGCAACATAAACTGTTTCAAGCGATTTGGAAGCCTGCTCATATACAAGTTCGATCATTGGTTTCCCGGCTATCAATGCCAGCGGCTTTCCGGGAAATCTTGAGGATGCATAACGGGCAGGAATTATACCTGCAAAGCGGAATTTATTAACGGA
>CAYPKL010000436.1:0-6654 GCA_964411285.1 uncultured Rikenellaceae bacterium | reverse complement strand
TTAATTATTAGTTCTTTTAATTACCATTATGACTGAAGCTAAGAAAAAATCAACGAAGAAAGAAAAAGTTGAAACACATGATGACGATCTTACGACCGTAAAGATGGCAAAAGCCACTGACCTTAAGGAAATATCCGAAATACAGACACTTACAGAAGAGGCTCCGGCCCTGGATGAAGAGGCTGTTAAATCAGCTGAACCGGTCGAAGTCACCGCAGTATCAGAAGCTGTAGCAGAACCTCCTGCAGAAGAGATAACCGGAACGATTCAGAATGAAGAGATAATGCCTGAAGTGAAATCCGTATCTGATCCTGAAACTGTTGAAACAGAAGAGATCAAAGAAGAAAAGACAGAGACCAGAAGAAAATATTCTGCTGAAGATTTTGACTGGGAAAGTTTCGAATCCAGTGAATTACATAATTCACCCAAGCATAAGGAATATGAAGCTTTGTACGATAAAACACTGTCGACAGTTGCAGTTGATGAGGTTGTTACCGGCGCTGTTATCCAGATGACTCCCCGCGAGGTGGTTATTAATATCGGGTACAAGTCCGAAGGCGTTGTAAGTTTGAATGAATTCCGTTATAATCCGAATCTTAAAGTTGGTGATACGGTTGAAGTCTATGTTGAAAGTCAGGAAGACAAAAAAGGTCAGCTTCTCCTTTCCCATAAAAAAGCCAGAGCAATAAATTCATGGGACAGGGTGAACGCTTCGCTCGAAAAGGACGAAATAATTAACGGGTATATTAAGTGCAGAACAAAGGGAGGTATGATTGTAGATGTCTTCGGAATTGAAGCATTCCTTCCCGGTTCTCAGATTGATGTCAAACCAATTCGCGACTACGACGTTTTTGTCGGCAAGACAATGGAATTCAAAGTTGTGAAAATCAACCAGGAATTTAAGAATGTTGTAGTTTCACATAAAGCTCTTATCGAAGCTGAACTTGAGCTGCAGAAGAGAGAGATTATTGCCAAGCTTGAAAAAGGACAGGTTCTTGAAGGAACTGTTAAGAATATAACATCATACGGTGTGTTTATCGACCTGGGCGGTGTTGACGGGCTTATCCATATCACTGATCTTTCCTGGGGCAGAGTAAACCATCCGGAAGAGATTGTACAGCTCGACCAGCGGTTAAACGTTGTAATCCTCGATTTTGATGATGACAAAAAACGTATTGCCCTCGGTCTGAAACAACTTACTCCGCACCCATGGGATTCTGTCGATCCTGATCTTAAAGTTGGCGACAAAGTCAAGGGTAAAGTGGTTGTTATGGCTGATTATGGTGCATTCGTTGAGATAGCCACGGGAGTGGAAGGTCTGATCCATGTTTCGGAAATGTCGTGGTCACAGCATCTCAGAAGTGCACAGGAGTTCCTAAAAGTAGGCGATGAAGTTGAGGCTGTTATTCTTACACTCGACAGAACCGAAAGAAAAATGTCACTTGGAATTAAACAGCTTAAACCTGATCCATGGCAGAATATTGATGAGAAATACACTATCGGATCCAAACACACTGCAAAAGTCAGAAACTTTACAAATTTTGGCGTATTTGTTGAAATAGAAGAGGGTGTAGATGGTCTTATTCATATTTCTGATCTCTCCTGGACAAAGAAAATAAAACATCCGGCAGAATTTACCTCTATCGATTCCGAGATTGAAGTTGTGGTACTTGAAATCGACAAAGAGAATCGCAGGCTTAGTCTGGGCCACAAACAGCTTGAGGAAAATCCATGGGATGTCTTTGAAGACCTTTTCACAGCTGATTCAATACACGAAGGTACTGTGGTTGAGGTTTTCGATAAAGGGGCTGTTGTTGCTCTTCCTTACGGTGTTGAAGGTTTTGTTACTCCAAAACATCTGGTTAAAGAAGATGGAACACTGGCTAAAATAGATGAGAAACTCCAGTTCAAAGTCATCGAATTTAACAAATCATCCAAGAAGATAATCCTGTCTCACAGCAGGGTATTTGAAGATGAAAAGAAAGCTGTTGAGACTGTTGCGAAAAAGAGTGATCAGGAGACACCAAAAAAAGGCTCAAGAAAAGCAAAACCTAATGTTGAAAAGACCACTTTGGGTGATATCACACAGCTTGCAGCCTTAAAAGAAGAAATGGAAGAAAAAGAGAACAAAGCTTCCAAAAAATAGAAAAAATAGTTAAATTTAGGCTATTAAATTTTAAACTATGGATTTCAATATTGAGAGCCGTAATAACAGCACACTTATTCAGATTCAGTCCGAGAAACTTGATACTCACATTGCTCCTGCACTTAAATCAGAGCTTGTGCTTATTTCAGGAAAGGGTGAGAAAAATATCATCCTCGATCTTGAAAAATGCCAGTATTGTGATTCTTCAGGTCTGAGTGCAATCCTTGTTGCTAACAGATTATGCAAGAATGCCGGAGGCATTTTCGTTCTCTGCGGACTAAGTGAAGCAGTTGAAAGATTAATAACCATCTCACAGCTTGATACTGTGCTTACCATAACAGGATCTGTGGCTGATGCCGAAAAAATGATATCATAGATAGCCAGCGCTGCAGAAAGCTTATGAAACTTACCGTCCTTGGTAGCAGTTCTGCATTGCCGGCATCGGGAAGATATCCATCCGCTCATGTGCTTAATGCACATGAGCGTTTGTTTTTAATCGACTGCGGCGAGGGCACTCAGATGCAGCTTCGAAAATGTAGAATTAAGTTCGGAAAGATTAACAACATATTTATCAGTCATCTCCATGGTGACCATATATTCGGCCTTTACGGATTACTGTCGACATTTAATCTTATGGGAAGAAAAAATCCGGTTCATCTTTTTGCTCCCGAAAATTACGACCTGATGCTTAGTTCTCATCTCAGGGATTTTGACATAAATCTTCATTTTAAGATTGAGTTTACTCCCTTGAAAAGCAAAGATCCGGTTCAGATTTATGAGGATAAATATATTTCAGTTACCTCCTTTCCCCTGAAACACAGGATTGAAGCTTTCGGATTTCTCTTCAGAGAAAAAATTGGCGACAGGAACATTATTAAAGAATATATTGAAAAATATAAAATCCCTGTTGTAAAGATTCCGGCTATAAAAAAAGGAGAGGATTTTATCACTGAAGACGGAACTGTTATTAAGAATGAAGAGCTGACGACTTCTCCGGCGGAGCCACTATCATACGCATATTGCAGCGATACAATGTATTTCAAAAGGCTTGCCGGATTTGTAAAGGGAGTTGATCTTCTGTATCACGAAGCCACTTTTGATAAAGCCATGGCAGCCCTGGCAAAAACTGTTAAACATTCAACAACTATCGATGCTGCAAAAACTGCCCTGGCAGCAAACGCAAAGTCGCTTCTTATCGGCCATTTTTCAGCAAGATATAAGGATATTAATCAACTTGTGGAAGAGGCACGTTCTGTGTTTCCAAATACCCTGCCTGCTATTGACGGAACAACTTATAACATCGGGGAGATTATCCGGCACTAATAAAAGATTGACTATCTTTGCGGCTATTGAAAAAATCCTATGCAGGAAAAAATAGTTATTCTGGATTTCGGGTCTCAATACACTCAGTTAATAGCCAGACGAATACGTGAACTGGATGTGTATTGTGAAATTTATCCGTTCAATCATTTCCCTGAACCTGACAGCAATGTCAAAGGTGTGATCCTGTCAGGAAGCCCGTTCTCAGTAAGGAACGAAAATGCACCTGATCCTGATCTTACAGGTTTAAAGGGTAAGTTACCTCTTCTGGGAATATGTTACGGCGCTCAGCTGCTTGTTCATAAATCGGGTGGCGAAGTCACGCCATCCCGAACAAGAGAATACGGAAGAGCAAAACTGATGCAGATAAACGGGAATGACCGGCTGTTCAGGGATATTAAACCAGGATCACAGGTCTGGATGTCGCATGGCGACACAATTGAACGATTTCCTGAAGGATTTGAAATAACCGGATCTACCGCTGATGTAAAAGCAGGCGCCTTTAAGATCGTTAAGGAAAATACCTGGGGAATCCAGTTTCACCCTGAAGTCTACCACACTTCCGACGGAACCCGGATACTTAAGAACTTTGTAATTGATATTTGCGGTTGTTCCGGAAGTTGGACTCCCGACTCATTCATTGAGGCTGCAATATCTGAAGCAAAGGAAAAACTTGGAAATGACAAGGTGATACTCGGACTTTCGGGTGGTGTCGATTCTACTGTTGCTGCATACCTTCTTCAGAAAGCCATCGGACAAAACCTTTCCTGCATATTTGTCGACAACGGTCTTCTCAGAAAGAATGAATATGAAACGGTTTTAGAATCCTACAGGGGACTTGGGCTTAATGTTACAGGTGTTCCGGCAGGCAATAAGTTTCTTGATAAGCTTGAAGGGATCAGCGATCCCGAGAAGAAACGTAAAATTATCGGGAAAGTGTTTATCGATGTGTTTGATGAGGAAGCCCGTAAAGTAAAGGAAGTCAGATGGCTTGCTCAGGGCACTATTTATCCCGATGTTATTGAATCGGTATCAGTTAACGGTCCTTCAGCCACAATAAAATCACATCACAACGTAGGCGGCCTTCCACAAAAAATGAATCTGAAAGTCATAGAACCCCTCCGCCTGCTTTTTAAGGATGAAGTCAGAAGGGTCGGTAAAGCGCTCGGACTGCCCGATTCGATATTAAAAAGACATCCCTTTCCGGGACCCGGACTGGCAATACGTTTGCTTGGCAAAATGACAAGGGAAAAACTGGATATTCTAAAGGATGCTGATCATATATTTATTGAAGGGCTTAAGAAAAATGGCCTTTATGATTCCGTCTGGCAGGCAGCCGTTATACTCCTTCCGGTGCAGTCAGTGGGTGTAATGGGCGATGAAAGAACCTACGAGAATGTAGTTGTCCTGAGGGCAGTGGTTTCAACTGATGGGATGACCGCCGACTGGTCGCATCTTCCTTACGATTTCCTCGGTGCCGTATCAAATGAGATAATCAATAAAGTAAAAGGCATTAACAGGGTAGTTTATGATATCAGCTCCAAACCTCCCTCAACTATAGAATGGGAATGAAAGGCGTACCGACCTCTCCCCAACCCCTCTCCCAGGTGAGAGGGGCTTAGCCTCCCCCGCTCTCTTGGGAGCGGGGGACAAGAGGGGGTGAGGTAATTAAAGGGAAGGTTTTCCGTGTAAGAAATGTATAATTAAGTTACCAAAATTCTGACATGTTAAATAGTATCAGGGCAGGGGGATGTAAATGATAATAAATGTAAGCAAAATAAGAAATATGAAAAGATTGACAATATACTGCACAATTATACTGATGTTGGGGCTGTCAGGGCTTTCCGGCTACTCTCAGACACCGAGTGACGGCACTCTGAAAATCGGCAGAACACTGGGTCTGATAGATGCCTTTTATGTCGATACTGTAAACATTAACGGATTGACGGAGAAGGCTATAGTCGAAATGCTTAAGACTCTTGATCCGCATTCTGTTTATATCTCAGCCAAAGATGTGAAAGATATGAATGAGCCTCTTAATGGTAATTTTGAAGGAATCGGAATTCAGTTCAATCTGCTTCGTGATACAATTATCGTAATTGAACCTATATCAGGTGGTCCCTCCGAAAAAGTTGGCATTCATGCAGGTGACAGGATAATAACAATTGACAAAGAAAAGGTTACCGGTATCAAAATGACAACAGGCGGAGTACGTAAACGGCTCATGGGCATGAAAGGCACAAAAGTAGAACTGGAGGTTTTCAGAAAAGGTGAAAACGATGTTCTTGACTTCACTATTATAAGAGACAAGATTCCTATAACCAGTCTTGATGCCTCTTATATGCTGAATAATGAGACCGGATATATCAAGCTGAATAAGTTTGCTGCCACCACCGATAAGGAGTTCTCTGAAGCTGTGCTCCAACTTCGGGAGAACAGCATGAAGAACCTGATTATTGATCTGAGGTCAAACGGGGGAGGTTATATGCTTGCAGCAACCGCCCTTGCAGAAAAATTCTTTCCCGACAAAAAGCTTCTTGTATATCTGAATGGCCGAAAGACTCCCCGGCAGGATTATAACTCATCCGGTTCCGGGAATCTTTCATCTGCACGGGTTGCTATCCTTACTGATGAAGGTTCTGCATCTGCAAGCGAGATCCTGGCCGGAGCTATTCAGGACTGGGACAGGGGTATAATTGTGGGTCGCCGTACATTTGGAAAGGGTTTGGTTCAGAACGGATTTAACCTGCCTGACGGCTCAATGATCAGACTTACAATTGCACGATACTATACACCAACGGGACGGTTAATACAAAGTCCTTATAATGAAGGGTATGACAAGTACCTCGAGAATTTTTACAAGAGATACACCGGTGGTGAACTGATGACTGCCGACAGTATACACTTCCCTGATTCACTCAGGTTCAAAACGCTTCTGAATAAAAGGAATGTATATGGTGGAGGAGGAATCATGCCCGATTTGTTTGTTCCTGCTGATACCGCTTACTATTCTGACTATTACAGGAACCTTGTGAGAAAAGGGCTTCTTAATGCATTTGCACTGGAGTTTTATGATAAGAACCGCGACAGACTGACATCTGAATATAAAACATTTGATGATTATAAAAAGAAGTTCAGTTTTACACCTGGCGAGGTTGCTTTATTGATTAAGAAAGCAGAGGATAGCG
>CAYPKL010000435.1:0-15220 GCA_964411285.1 uncultured Rikenellaceae bacterium | reverse complement strand
ATATGACCTCCAATGAACCCTTCGACATGTCCATCACATTCATGAACAGGGTGATGGACGAGATTGAAAATATACTAAATAAGAAATAGGATCGCAGAAGGCTCAGGTCACAGGGCTTTACAGGAAGATAATAAATGCAGCACAGTTTTTATTTTTTCTGATAAACACAAGATGGTTCATAACGAACTTAATATCGCTCCATGTCACCTTTTCCCCCAGGGCAGCCTTTACAGGTCCCATTTTAAGTTCAGTACTTCCTTCAAAATGGCTCGCTATAAGGTCCGTCATCTCCGGTGAAACAAAACTACTTACAGGAATTTCACCCGTAGATACATAATTTGCCAGATGGCTTTCGATTGTTGTTATACTAAGCTTTCTATCCTCTGCTATTTGTGGTACTGATCTACCTTCCTTAAAAAGATCAAAACTTATTTTCTTTGTTTCCTCTTTGACCTTTTTCGGAGTCTTTTTTTCAATTAGTGCATCATCAAGAGGTACAATATCCTCTTTTTTGCAATATGAAATAATTATTTCCAAAAGTTCCTCCCCGAATTTCTCTGATTTCATCTTTCCCATTCCCTTCACCAGTTTTAGTGCAGACAAAGAGTGTGGAATAAAATTGGAAAGGTTAACGAGTGTTTTCTGATGAATGATCATGTAATGCGAAAGTCCGGTTTCCCTGGCCTTCTGATTACGCCATTCCTTAAGGTGGCGGAATAAAACCGGATGCTGAATAATGCCTGAGGTATCATCAATTGATTTAGCCTTGTTAGATTTGACAGCAGGAACCTCAATGGCAGATTTGGCTTTAGCTTCAAGATATTTACCAACAGTAAAACCAGATCTGACTGCATTAAGACATGCTAAGCTGGTGACACCTTCCTTTTTCAGGCGCTCCAATGCCTCAGATAATGATTTGCGGATTATTTTATTATCCGTTTCAACTGAAATACCTTCCAGAATTTCTTTCATGGCGGTTTCAAGTTTGACAGAAAAGAATTCGCATGCTTTTTTTACCCTTTCCTGAAGAATAATATTTGATTCAGCATCTATATCCCTTCTTAGAAGGCTGTTCATCTGAGGCTGGAATTTACCGGAGACTTCAATAAGATCTGTAGTGATTGATATTATACTTTGTTCAAGGATTTCCCCTGGATTTCCCAAAATACTGTCTTTGTGTTCATTGACAAGCTTAAGGCAATAATTGAGGCTGCGGATAAATGGTGTAAAATCGAAAAGTTCTGTCAGCAACTTCTGCTGGTAGGCTTTTTTTGCCTCTTCAAGTTGCTCCTGGCCGGGTTGAGTCTGAATTTTTTCATTAACAAATTCTGAAATAGCAGGATTGTCGATGATACTTCGCTGACTGATCCTGGAACTAAGTACCAGTCCGTTTAAGGTACGGCATCTACTGAGAGCCACATAAACCTGTCCGTGTGCAAAAGCAGCACAGGCATCAATAACGGCTCTTTCAAAAGTAAGTCCCTGACTCTTATGAATTGTTATTGCCCAGGCCAGCTTTAGAGGGTACTGAGAAAATGTTCCGATAACTGTCTCCTGGATCTCTTTGGTAGCGTCATCGAGAGAATATTTCATGTTTTGCCATTCTGCCTTCTCAACCCTTATTGGGAAATCGTCGTCGGGGCACTTAACCGCAATTATATCGCCCTCAAATTTTTCAACTTTTCCTATTTTCCCGTTAAAAAAAAGCTTATCCCTTGAAAAATCATTTTTTACAAACATAACCTGGGCACCAACCTTAAGATTAAGTTCACTGGCTGTAGGGAATGAATACTCCGGAAAATCATCCTGAATAATGGCTTTGAATGAATGAGGTCTTCCGGGAAGTTTTTCCAGCTTTGAATCATTAAGTGCCTGTGCCTGAATATTGTGAGTGGTGAGAGTAATGTATCCTCCGTCTGAATCGGGGTCAAAATCAGGAATATATCTTTTATTAAGTTCGCCCAGCACTTCGGAATCCACATTATTGTCACGAACTTTATTCAGCAGCTTAATAAAAACCTGATCATTCTGTCTGTAAATATGTTTCAATTCAATAGTTACATAATCGGTGCTGCATAGTGCCCTGCTTCCGAAGAAAAATGAAGAATCATAATATTTGTCAAGGATCTCCCGGTCTTCATCTTTGACAACCGGAGCAAGTTGCTGAAGATCGCCAATCATCAGCAGCTGAACGCCGCCAAAAGGAAGATAACGGTTTTTGTATCGCCTCAGCGCAGAATCGACGGCGTCGAGCGTATCTGCTCTAACCATGCTTACTTCATCAATAACAAGCAGATCAAGACTTTTGATTATATTGATCTTTTCACGGCTCATTTTATAACCGGGCTGATCATTTTGACCTGCCTGCATATCACGACTATTTTCCGGCAAGTAGGCTGATGGAATAAACGGATGAAAAGGCAATTGAAAAAATGAATGTATTGTAACACCTCCTGCATTTATTGCAGCCACGCCTGTAGGGGCAACAACTATCATCCGTTTTGGGGATGATTTCTTCAGGTCATGCAGGAAGGTAGTTTTGCCTGTACCGGCTTTTCCTGTAAGAAAGATGTTTCGATTTGTGTATTTAACAAAATCAAAAGCTAATAGCAGATCCTGGTTTAAGGAAGCTTCCATAAAAAGTAAAGTTATTAATTTAAGTAACGCAGCGGGCGTGTGAAAGTAAAGATAGGAAAAAGACTTATAGACAATCCGGAAGAAGGCTGGAAAATGATTAAGTTATCCAGTTATTTAAGGTTTAGTTGCATATATCTGGCTTCCAGTACATTTACATTCCGTTTTCACATAGTCTGACAAAAATGATTTCTAATCCATTCAAGGGCTTTCAGCTTGTTTTCTGTGAATCTTTTAAAAACGCCTTCTGTTTGTTTATCTGTTAATTCCAGGTTTTGTGCCTGTCTGATAAAATTTCTTGGACATACCTCAATATTTAACCAAATCCAAAGCTAAGTCGTGAATCAGAGAATTCTGCTGGTTTTATTAATTTCCCAGGATAATGGGAGAAAATATTATTAAGTCGTCTCCTCAGGCAGTAGTCCACCATCCGGCTGGGTGCAGGGAGAAACAGAATAATAATAGTACTTATCCGTCATGTTAAAGCCATGACAATTTAACATTTTTAATACCCTTATTTTTAATTATTTTCCTGATCCTGCTGGATTTTTCTTTTAATCCTTTGATTTTACTGTCATGAGTTTCTACCAGGGTCATTTTGACTTTATGATGAAGATACTTTTCAAGAAATTTTTCAAGAATTTCGTACTCTGCCCCTTCAATGTCCATTTTTAACAAATCCACCGGTTGATCCAGGTTTTCAATGAATTCGCATAAATCCACAAGTTGTATTTCAACCGAACAGCCGGGATCAACATTTATTTTTTCTTTGATAATAGAGGAGGCAAATGACCAGAATTCTTCGTCTTTGGAAGCCTCTTTATGAAGATATAATTTGGTGGAGGTATTCCGATCCCAAACCCCTTTATTGATACAGGTCACATTTTCAAAGTTTTCTAATCTTTTTTTTAGTATCTGAAAAGCATGTGGATTGGGTTCAAAAGCATATACCCTGACACCTGTTTTAGCCATTCTTTCAGAGATATCACCAACATTAGCTCCACAATCAATGGCAATACCTCCTGGTCCGAGGTCATCCAGAAAGCGTCCGAATAACTTATTTGTCAACACTTCAGTAAAATAATTTCTTATTATCTGAATAGTTTTTTTAATATCGCTATTTCTCAACTTTAACACCACTATTTATTCCTTAAGAGATTGGAAACGCAAGTATCCACAAATTCTGATCTTCTATTGTCTGATATACAAATAGACATAAATCTGAGGGCAAATTTACCAAAATAAATCTTTTGGTTAACATATAATATGTTGACATACCCCAAAATTTATCCAAATTCAAAACTTAACTGGTTTTTGCCAATTTCTGGATATTTTATAAGTTTCCCAGGGTAACGGAAAAAAATATTATTGAATCGCAAATTATGACGTGTTTGAATTAATAAAAATTAGTCTGACCACCAGGATTAGATCCATCTGTCTGGTTTCCTCAGCGTTATCAGATTCTATCTCTTTGTTTCAGATATTTTTGTATGTAATACAAAACCGGACGCTCATATTTTAATTTTTTCCAGGGCCGGCTGCTATGAGGCAAATGAAAAACCTCCAGGTTCTTTGCAAGTATATTTACAAATCCGTATTTTTTTGACTGATGGCTTAAATATACATCAAACCAGTCCTTTGTTTTTGGCAGGTTCTCCAAGTTTATTTTTTTCAGAAGAGAGAGGGTTAATATTGTGCAGGAAAAGCTCAGCCTGTGCTTGGATATTACAACATCATTGTTTTTTTCTTTCACAAAGGTATATGGGAAATTATACTCATTATTTTCATTCACAGTTATGGCAGCTATCATACCTGCATTGCTGTAGGCTTCAGAAATGGAAATTAAGCTTTTAATAGTATCTTTCTTTACTACAACATCTGATTCTACAATGATAAGGGGAATTCCTAAGGAAAGTGCCTTTTGTTGTCCAAGCTGAAGGATCAACCAGTAGTTAGGTGACACATGTGTTGTATAATCTTCAATATTTACAAGCTCATATCCATAAGTTCTGCTGTTTCTTTCAAGGGATGATTTTGTTTCCGAATCACTGAAGTCATTGAATACGATATATAAAAAATTCCCTTCTAAAGCAGAAACCGATTCAATGGTTTTCAGGGTGGTCTGAATAGAGTTTTTTACCGGGGTTATTATCAATCCATCAGGCATGGCCAAATGAGTGTTAATTGAATAAATATTCTTATGGTCTCTTCCTTGCTATTACAAGGATCTCCTGGTCAAAATTAATAAGTGAGATAAACCTCCGGAATATTCTGGAGATAAAGAAATGAACTGAATCATGTTTCCTGACAAACAACGGATAGTTCTTTTGAAGCAAATTGAAACCTGTTGCAGAAAGGACCTTTGTCAGTGACTTATAGTCAAAATACACGTAATGTTCCGGTCCGACTCCATTATTACTGTAAAACCGGTGTTTCCCCATTTTAATCGAAGCCTGAAAATATTCGGAGTTAGGGACCATAATAAGGACTATCCCATCATTGCTTAGAAGATTATGACATTGCTTTAATACTTGGATGGGATCAGGGAAATGTTCAAGTATATGCTGCAGGAAGATGAAATCATATCGGATTCCACTTTCCAGAACTTCTCCAATAGTTTTGTTCGATGCATTCAACCCTCTGTCTATGCAATATTCAACAGCGTAATGGCTTACATCGATTCCAAGATGATCGATTCCAATGTCTTTTGCAGCTTCCAGGGTGTTTCCCAAAGAACAGCCTATCTCAAACAGACATTTGCAATCGGGATGGAAACCCAGACCTATCTGGATAAGCCATTTGGATTTTTGTATTTTGTGTTTCCTGTTGCGGTCATATTTTTTTGAGATGAAGTAATTTTCATCATAGTCCCTCCTGATTCTCATCGAATCAGGAGAACGCCATATAAGTCCGCAATCTGTGCATCTGATAAAGCAAAGATCCCAGTCCTTTGAATACACTTGCTGATTCTCAGGATTGCAGTGTAAATATGCATTACATGGCAAAATAGCAGGCTCCCGCTTAATTATGTGAGAAAAAGAAACCAAAATAATTCATTGTTATATAGATTTACTACTAAACCAACCTAAATTATGATGAACTTAATTAGTTGTTCTTAAGGCAGCAGGTCGTGAAAACGATCCTTCTCTCTGCATGAAATTATTCTTTACTTATTCTGGCCGGATTCAGGAAGATCATAAAAAAAATAAATGCGAAAGACAATTCATGCAGTTCACTCTGTCTTGTAATATTAATTAATATGACCATAAAGTTGGATGCCAACATTATGAAAATATGTTGAATTCCCGGCAGGGGCAAATTGAATTTCTCAACCAGGTCATGAATGAATGGAATTTTCCAAACCAATAAACGTGATAAAACAAAATAAATAAAAAGGCATAGAAACATCAGCCTGGAAAATATTATAATATTCAGGTTTTTTCCTTCAACGATCAGATTATGAAAATTTGTTTCAGCTTGTATATTGTGTTGGAGAAAGAATTCACTGCTTTTTACACCGAATAACCTTTGTCCCCAGCTTATCTCTTCACCTGTCGCAAAAAAGAATAACAAGGCCAATAAAGCCCATGTAAGAATCCAAAGTGGCTTTTTCATCTTTCTGTAATGAAATGCCCGGAATATGCAAACCAGACTGTTAAAAAACAAAAACAATGTTGTGAGATATTCTATTAAGCCATCTTCCCTGATATATTCCTGAAAAGCATCATAACCTTTGAATTGTTTGAGGTACATACCATAACCAATGAAAATGAAAAGAGTTGTACCAAGCACAATTTCTACAACTTTAATCTGTTTTTTAATATCCATAAGTCACTATTATAACAAGTATCTGATATAAGAAAATGATATAACCTATTGACTTTTAATATAATAATATTACAATACTGAAATTTGTTTATTATTCAATACATTATTAAGATTTATCATTCAGAACAAGATTTAAAGACAAACAAAAACTCTTAGGAGTCATGAAAAATCATAAATACAAACTTATACAATATTTTTCATATTGAGTTTAACTAGATTATCCATTAACAAGTTGGAAAACCGCTAAAAGTTCTTTTTTTATATTACAATTTACCTATTTAAAATAGTCAATAATTTTTCCCTTCGTTTTAGAATCCACGGAATATCCGGATTATTCATCTTTTTTCGTTAATATATAATAATCCTTTATATACCGAACTTTGTTTTTCAATCCATAATTCATATTGATGACGTATTTCTTATCAATATTATAACTGATGAACCGGCTTTTTATCATTGAAGAGTCTGCCTTATCAGCAATTAAGGCAAAGGAGCGGCCATCAGGAATAAGAAAACGGTCACCGTCTTTTTGAAGCAGAGGAACTGGCTTTCCAAAATCCCAGACAATTTCAGGAGCGATATCTGATATCCTGTAGGTTTCTATCCTGTATTCTTCAGATATGATCTGAGCCTCCTTTGACGGTGCAAAACCGGGATTAATAAAGACCTTTGCTCTTATTGGGATTGCTATTATCACAATGAGCACAAGTATGAAAATCATCGAAAGAAATATTATCCGGAAATTTCTGCTGATAAGTCCATTAATTATTAGGAAAGCAAATAAATACATAAGTAACGATGAGAGAATAAAAAGAAGCAGATATTCCCTGATGGTTTCCTTCAGGAGGACCAGACCTGCAAAAGGATACAAAAATCCAATAAGAGCAATAATGCCAAAAGAAAAAAAGATCCAGGTATTTTCCATCCTGCTCATAATCCTGTTGAATTTCTTCATAAGATATTCAATATAAAATCCAGTGGTAAGAGCAAGGGGAATAAGTACCGGCACAAGATACCTCACTTTTTTTTCCGGAATTATTGACATCAGGATAACGGATATGATGGTCCAGAGAATAGCAAAACGATATGCTTTAAGATCCTCAACCCTGGATTTTAAATAAGGATAAATTAGGGCTGTCATGGATGGAATTGCCCACAAACCGCTCTGGAGGAAGAAGTTCCAGTAATAATAAAAAGGTTGTACCTCATATTTCATCCAACTTGTGGTCTCATGTGTCACAATTTTGCTGAAATATACCGGATCTTTAATGTGAACATATAAATACCACGACAATCCGATAGAAAGACCTGTAATTAGCATAACTATAAGGTATAGGATCTTTTTTCGGAACGAAAAATGGTATACCATACCATAACTGATCAGGAAAGGAATCAATAATACATAAACCGAAATAGGACCTTTGCTTAAAAAGCTCAAGCCAAAAAACATTCCTCCCAGAATGCTGTTTAGCAGTGCATTAGAATCTTCTTTCAAGAGCTTCCAGAGAAAAACGATATTTACCATCATGAAGCTGTGGGTATACATATCCCATTGATTATCCCTCCCGCCAAAGAAAATATAAAAGGAAGTTATGAGAATCAAAGTATTATTGAAACTGTGTTCTGAGCTTAGTCCGATGAGTTTTGAAAAATAATAGAAAATGAATACAAGAAGGAAGGTTATTGCTACAACCGGTAACCGTAAAACGGCAAGAGACTCAAATCCTGACAGAGAACCGGCAATGGCTGTCAGCCAGGTGGGAAGAGGAGGTTTTTGATACCGGGGCTCATTATTCATGGTAATAAGTAAATATTCTTTGTTCTGCACCATTTCCCGGGCTGAAATAAAATTACGGGCCTCCATTATGTTCACTTCGATCTTATCAAGATTGGTAAGAAGCAGAAGTCCTGCAACAATGAACAGGGTAATCTGGTGCCTGATAGATTTTAACTTAAACTTCATATCTCTTCAAAATGTAAATATTCCTTGAATAAACAATAAGGCCAGAAAGATGTGCCAGGAAAAGGACAGGGTCTTTCCTGAAAATTGCATAAATTAAAATCAGTGAAGATCCAGCAAAACTCATTATCCAGAAACCCATAGGAAGTATGGATTCCTTTTTCCTTTCTGAATGGATCAACTGATAAACAAAACGAAGGGAAAACAATACCTGTGAAATGACACCGAGAATCATCAAAATGGTTGAGATATTATCCTTGTTAAAAAGGTTCGCCCTATCCATGATATTATTGTTATATCCGTAGATAAGTATAACTACCGGGAAAAAGTAAAGAAAAACCCTCAGCCATCTGTGGATCCTGTCCCATTCATGCTCAAGCTGAATATTCCTAATATAAATATAGTATGTGATTACCTGTCCAAGCATTATTGGAAAATCATGACGCAGGTAACCATATATGAACAAAAACACTGATGCGATAAGGCTGATCTTCCAGAAAAGGTTTGGGGTAAGAACTTTCTTATTTTTCTCTGAAATAATCCATTGTACCAGGATCCTGCTTGAAAAAAGTAACTGTGCTGCAAAACCAATTGAGTAGACTATCCAGCTGTCCATTACTCCGTGATAGTTTTGTGGTCGAATTCCTCAATAGAATAATTAATATATTTTTTCTTCATCCACAGGTAGGCGAAGCAATCCGACAGAGGCCCCAGCAAACGTTTCCAGAGATTGAAGTTTGATTTTCCGGAAATCCTCGGGAAATGCCGTACCGGCACCTGGAGTATTTTTCCTTTCTGAAGTAATACCATTGCAGGCAGGAACCTGTGGATTCCGTTGAACATCGGAATTCTTTTAACCACATCGGTCCTGATTATTTTCAGAGGACAACCTGTGTCGTCCATACCATCGTGGGTGAACATTCTCCGGATCTTATTGGCAATCACTGAGGAGGCTTTTTTTACAAATGAATCTTTTCTGTCTTGCCTCACTCCCTGGACAAGGTCATAATCATCTATGTAACCGAGAAGGATCTTGAAATCCTCGGGAGACGTTTGCAGATCAGCATCAATATAACCTGTAAGAGCTGTATCAGAATGATCAAAACCTGCTTTTAATACCGTGCTGAGACCATAATTCCTGTCAAATGAACAGAATGTAAATGATTCTGATTCTTTACAGAATTCCTTTATCTTTTCCAGGCTCCCGTCACGTGATCCGTCATTGATAAACAGCACTTTGGCTTTCTTTGGTGAATCGTGTATGAATTTTTGGAGTTCATTATGAAGTCTCTCTAAATTACCCTCTTCATTATATACCGGGACAATAATGGTCAGATCATAGACAGCATTCTCATTTTTCATTCCAGTATCAGATTTTGATAGTTACAAAAATAGCATTTTCTTTTGTAACGTAAGTAAATGATATAGAAACTGATTCTTATATTTAAAGTAAGTTCTTTTAACCATTTATGATTTCACAATTCGGTACCAAAACAAAATCAATTTTCAGCTACAGACAAAATAATCAATATCCCACCGGCTGGATGTGGTCAGGAACAAAATGATGAAGGATGAAAGATTTATTCACCCATTTTACTAAAGATTGTATTGGTTAATAGTCTGCCTGATCAGAATCAGATCTGGTTTTTACAATATGGCGACAAATAACAGAATTGTGAAAATCGCATTAAAATATTATCAGTTTTTTCCTGAGAAAAATGAGATGACTGACTACAAACCTGATGTCGCTCCATGATACCCTGTCGCCCAGAGCTTCCTTTACAGGTCCCATTTTAAAATCCTCTGTTTCCTTAAAATGACCGGCAATAAGATCGATCATTTCCTGAGACAGAAATTTGCCGGCAGGTATTTCTCCCGTGCCCACTTATTAGGAAAGATGACTCTCAAGAGAAGTGGCCCTCAGGTTTCTTTACTCCACTATCTCTTCGCCATACATTTCCGATTTTCTTGTCCCCCCTGATATTAAAATCGTCGCCGGGACACTTTACAACTATTATGTCATTATCAAAGGATACGATCTTACCTATTTTGCAATTGAAGAAAAGCCTTTCGCCCGACCGATCATTTTTAATGAACATGACCTGGGCTCCGGCCTTCAGCACCAGTTCGGTGGCGGTGGGATAAGAGAGTTCCGGGAAGTCATCCTTTACAACGGCTGTAAATGAGTGGGTTTGCCTGTACCGGCTTTTCCTGTAAGAAAGATGTTTCGATTTGTGTATTTAACAAAATCAAAAGCTAATAGCAGATCCTGGTTTGAGACCGTTCCCATATCAAATCATAAAATTATCAATTTATCCGACGCAGCGAGCGACTAAATTCAAAGATACAAATGTAACTCCGGTTCAGCAAAAAAACTGCCGGAAAATTCATCTTTGAAATATCAGAGATCCATGTGTTACCTTCAGGTAAAAAACGTGAAAACAGCCACATCTTCATTTCAAAGTTTGTGATTTTTACTGATCTTTTTACATAACTTAGTAGTATACTTAAAAAAATCCGTACTATGAATACAGATATCAGAAGGCTCCTGCTAATTCCTGGTATTTTATGCTGTTTTTTTCTGAATATCATTACCGGTTGCAAAGACACATCAGCTGAAAAAGCAGAAACCTTTAAAGAGTTCAGGAAGAGCTATAAATTATCCCCTGTCAGAAGCTATACGCTTCTCGGAACTGAGAATTCAACTCATCAGATCTGGACTGGCAACAATAAACAGTATAATAAACCCACAGTCGATCCTGATGGCATAATAGTCAATTGGTTTAATCCTGGTGAGTATGTACCCTGGGTAAAGGAGGCCATGATAACCGGATCGTATGAATTTGGACTGGTGGACAATTTCCTGCCGGCGGTGCATTATATTTATAAAAAGACCGGATCGGATATAACCTGTGAGATGGTTGGGTTTGCAGCAGATGGAACAGTTCCGGGAGAAGTCAAAGTGCTTGTCAGTCTAACAGAGAAGACCGGTACAAAAGTAAATAGCAATCTTTTTCTTCAGCTACCTGATTCCTCTCTGATCGACCGGGCGGAATTTGAAACTGCCCTAAAGGGTCTCCGTGACCGGTGGACTATGTTTTTTGCACAGGGCACGCAGATTCCCTGCAATGATCCGGATGTTATGAACGCATGCAAGGCTTCAATAATAAAGGCATTGATAACATTCACCGGCAAACGACCACATTATGGTGTACGATCCTATGGTCCGGGCGAAGTTTATGAGATCGAATATGGTGACGGTTTCCCTCCCACAATAATATCACTGGTGGATTGCCTTCTCGACTGGGGGCAAGTAGCTGTCGCATGTGAATACTTCGGTGCGTATTTCGACAACTTCATTACAGATGATGGAAGGATAAGGTATTTTGGTCCCTCCCTTTCTGAATACGGACAGCTGTTATGGTTAGCGAGAAAGTGCGTGGATGCCGGAGGCAGTGAAGAGTGGTTTAACCATATCCGCCCTAAGATAGAGCAAATCCGGAAATGGATTTGGGAAGAACAGACAGCGGCACAAGGAGGCCTGATCGCAGGGGTTCCTGAAGCAGACAAACGAAAAGATGTAGGGATTTATTTTCATAATAATGGCTGGCTATGGAGGGGACTGCGTGACATCAGCCTTTTGCTTGGGCACAATGAAGAAAGCGAGCGTTGCGAGTCATTCAGAAAAACAATTCTGACAGCAATTGATGATTTCACAGACCGGAGTGTAAGTCCGCCATTCATTCCACCTATGCCCCAAAAAATGACACCATTTAAAACAATGACACAGGATGATTTTGCATCATATACCAACTATCGTTACTGGCCTGAGTTGCTCTCCTGTGGAATCTTATCCTTCGAGCAGATGGAGGCTATCATCGGTTACCGGGAAACACACTTTGGAGAGGTAGAAGGGCTGACCCGTATCTGGGGACACGCAGATAACTGGCCTATGGCGGAGTATGCCGCAGGACTTCGCAAGCTAGGAAAAAAGGAGGAGATCCGTAATATACTTTATTGTCACCTTGCAGGGCACATGACGCCCGAAACGTGGACTGCCTATGAACAGGTGGCCATTGAAGGCCTGCCCTACCGTGAAATCAAAGCTGATTACTGTGTACCTGTACAACTTGTAGCCCCAAGACTTGCAGCATGGCTTTGGAGAAATGATGCACATGCAGGATGGGAGAAATACCTTGGGAATCCGGTATTACCTGCAACACGCACCGGAAGGTTAGGCGGTACGGTTAATGATCCATTTGTTTTAAAGGAAGGCGATACATTTAGAATGTGGCACACATGGTGGAATGGAGATCCTATGATCGGACTCTCTCTGGTTGAGAGCACCGATGGTATTCACTGGACCAGTCCTCAGATTGTTTTGCCTCCAAGCGATACAAATAAGTGGGAGGAGGTAGTTGACCGTGCCCGTCTGGTAAAAAGAGATAGTATTTATCACATGTGGTATACTGGCAGCATCTATGCAACCCGCTTCTGTATCGGCTATGCCACGAGTACTGACGGAAGAACCTGGAAGCGAATGAGCGACAAGCCGGTTATGGAGCCGACAGAAGAATGGGAGGGTCAGTGCCTTATGTGCCCCTCAGTAATATGGGACGAGAAACAGATGCTCTATAAAATGTGGTATTCAGGAGGAGGATTTGAAGGAGGTGAGCTGGAACCGAATGCTATCGGTTATGCAACCAGCCCTGATGGTTTGAACTGGACCAAATACTCCGGCAATCCAGTTCTTCGTCCTGATCCGGACGCAGAGTGTGAAAAGTATAAGGTCGCCGGAGGACAGATAATTAGTCATGGCGGCTGGTATCTGATATTCTATATAGGGTTCAGTGATACATGGCATGGTCAGACATGCCTTGCCCGCTCCAGAGATGGAATCCAGTGGGAAAGGCATCCTCAGAATCCGATCCTGAGTCCAACTCCCGGAGGATTTGACTCAAGGTCGGTATATACACCTGCCGTGCTTTTTGATGGTCGAAAATGGTTGCTCTGGTACAATGGGGCCAGTACATGGCCCGAATCCATTGGGCTGGCTATTCATGAAGGTGAGGACTTAGGTTTTGAGGTAAAGAGTTCAAAATAAAATATTAAGGTGGCCTGTAAGTAATCTTAATCCGTTTCTGAAATCATAGGTCAGCGTTGACGGTCGCGGTGCTTATAAACTGCCTATCCATTTTGCAATGGTTTCGGCTCCTTTTACCACAGTCGATTTGCCGTGTGAACCATCTTTTATTATTACATAACTCTTCTTATCACAATGCCATGCAGAAAATATCTCATCACAACCAGATTTATCAACAATATTATCATTTTCACCATACAGGAGAAGTAATGGGAAATCTGTCACCCTGGCATTTTCAGACATTGCATCCATTATCTTTTTTGATTCTGACATACAACGCATGCTAAAGTATTTTACCAGGAGAGAATCGATATTCCGCAGTTCCGATTCCAACCTGTCCGATTTATCCGTTATTACAGAAGGATCCCCAGCCATGTTTACAACAGGTGCATGAGGAGCAAAAACATAATATACGATATACTTCAGGTAATCGGAGAAGCCCGGACTCATCCCCTTTGCAGGTTTAAGTTTGTATGGAGGGTTTACAAGGATCATTCCATCTAACCCGGGCAGTATCACCGCCACCTCCAGGGCAAATGCACACGACATGCTGTGGCCAAACAAGAAAATCTTCTCATTATCGGCTAAGTAAGAGTTGTCACCTTTGATAATTTCACAGTAATCGCCTATAATATCACCCGGATCAGTGTCTCCCCTTTCACCCTCAGAATAGCCTGTGCCACGCGGATGAACTACTACAACACGGTTTGAATCTGAGCTTAAAATATCAATGATCTCCTCTTCACTTTTATGGTTAATACCGGTTATCCCCGACATTATGTAAACGGTGTTGGCAGGATTCACAACAGGAATATACTCCCGGATAAATATTTTCGATCCATCCCTGGCTGTAAAAAAGTATCCTCCCTTTTCATTGACCGGTGCCGGGCGAACAGAATTCTCCACCCTGTTGCAGGAAGTTATAAGAAAAGCTAAAATAAAAACCTCAATTATACATGGTGTTTTTTTCATGATCCTGATTCTCAAACCGGGATTATTATCCTATTTATCTATAATAGTAAGCTTAATTAACCTTTTTAACTTCTTTATATAATCTCGATCCCACCAGGCCTGCTAACAATAATTCACCAAGTCCCCATACTGTCCCGATTATTGTGAATTTTAAAGGCATAAATCCATATACCACCAGTGAGAAATTGCTTAAAAAATATGCGATAAAGAAAACCATTAATGAAGTAATTAAAGCCGTTTTAGTTCTTGAACCCAGATGTGGTTTTAACAGGGAGTACAGGAAAATTAAAAAGACTCCGATTGATATGCTGACAAAACAAATGTAAGCCATTGCCCAGTTGCTTAACGGAGGCAGACCCCTGGTGGCAAGTATTTCATCCATTTCATTTCCCACTACCGGAACCATAGAAAGTCCGCTGATTAGTATTACAATTCCGGATATTAATCCTGCAAACAGTACGCTTTTAAGGTTTATTGTTTTCATTTATTTAATTTTTAGATAGTTCGTTTCTGTATTCCGTCGGAGAGCTGCCAACCTTTCTTTTAAATAACTTGCAAAAGCTTTGCGGATATTCAAAACCAAGTTCATATGCGATCTCATTAATGCTTTTATCAGTACCCGCCAGCAGCGTTTTGGCCTTCTCCAATAAATGAAAATGAATATGTTCCTGGGTATTTTTACC
>CAYPKL010000434.1:0-5974 GCA_964411285.1 uncultured Rikenellaceae bacterium | reverse complement strand
GCGACAGCCGCCACAGGGATGAACATACCCAGACAGTAAGACTATCTGATATTCCAAGGTTTGCGCAACTGGGAGTAATTCCATCTATGCAACCGACTCATTGTATTTCAGATAAACTCTTTTATGAGAAAAGGGTCGGATCTGAAAGGTGCAAGGGCACTTACGCATGGCGGAGCCTGCTGAAAACAGGTGCAACACTTGCATTCGGCACCGATTACCAGGTCGAGCCTCTCAATCCGATGGAGGGATTATATGCAGCTGTTACCAGAAAAGACAGGAACGGTGAAAAAGGTGACGGATGGTTCCCTGAAGAAAAACTTACTATGGAAGAGGCCATAAAGTATTATACATGGGGATCAGCTTACGCCCAGTTCATGGACGACCGGAAGGGAGTATTAAAACCCGGATACCTTGCTGACATAGTTATTACTGATAAAGACCTATTGACGATCCCTGAAAATGAAATAATGAAAACGAAGGTGGATTATACTATTGTCGGGGGTAAGGTTGTTTACTCATCCGGAAAATAAGACCGACACCATGCATGGTGTCGCAACAATCTCAATTCGATAATGATAACAATATTTTTAAGGCTTCCTCCCTGCTGTCGCCGCAAAACTCAGGCTCTGCCTTAAAATCGGAACAGACTTTTGGCTTTTCTTCAGAATTGTATATTGCACAACTATTATCTTCCAAAAGGTTAATGCACCTCACCCCCGGAGGCTTTCCACGCGGCATACCCGGAACGGGTGATGATATTGACACTGCAATACAACAAGCCCCGCAACCCTGACGACATTCCATGTGCCAAAAATAAATATTTTTTTTGTTGTGGCGACAGATAGCAATCTGGCGCTACAATTGTATTTTTACATAAACAAATGAAATATGCGCATTGACATCCTGACTGTTGTGCCTGAACTTCTGGACAGTCCTCTGAACCATTCAATTGTAAAAAGAGCCCGTGAGAAAGGTCTGGTTGAAATTAATTTAATTAGCCTGAGGGATTTCACTAAAGATAAATACAAGACTGTTGATGATTATGCCTTTGGTGGCGGAGCAGGAATGGTTATGATGATCGAACCGGTGTATAAGGCTATTGAAAAGCTTAAAAATGAAAGAGAATATGATGAGATAATTTACACTTCACCCGACGGTGAAAAGCTTACTCAGAAAATGGCAAATGCTCTTTCATTAAAGGAAAATATAATAATTCTTGCCGGACATTATAAAGGTATCGACCAGAGAGTCAGGGATCATCTGATCACCAGGGAAATATCAATAGGTGATTATGTCTTATCAGGCGGTGAAATACCGGCAGCAGTCATTACCGATGCAATTGTAAGGCTTATCCCGGGAGCATTGTCTGATGAACAGTCGGCCCTTTCCGACTCTTTTCAGGATGACCTTCTGGCCCCTCCTGTCTATACGCGTCCGGCTGAATTCAGGAACTGGAAAGTTCCGAAAATACTTTTATCAGGTAACACACCTGAAATTGAAAAATGGAGACATGAACAAGCCATCGAAAGAACAAAAAAACTAAGACCAGATATTTTTGACTATGAATAAATTACATTTAGTTCTAAAATGGTTAATTGTATTTTCCCTGACTGGATTATTCCTTTCATGCCGAAATACAACTACATCAGATTATCTCAAACAGGGATTCATTACTCCTCCGGATTCAGCCCGGCCTGGAGTTTACTGGTATTTCATGGATGGAAATATAGACAGGGATGCTCTTACAGCCGATCTGGAATCAATGAAGAAAGCAGGTCTCGGATATGTAGTATTCCTTGAAGTAAACGTTGGTGTGCCCCGTGGGAAAATTGATTTTCTCAGCGAGGAGTGGCAGGAGCTTTATAAACATGCCGTGAAAGAAGCGGAAAGACTTGGCATAAGGATTATTTTGGGGTCCGGCCCCGGCTGGGCCGGAAGCGGCGGACCCTGGGTTAAGCCAGGCCAGTCGATGGTACATCTTGTGGCTTCTGATACTGTAATTAAAGGTCCAGTCCATTTCGAAGGAAGATTATCTGTACCTAAACCACGAAAACCTTTCTTCGGAGAGGGCAGCCTGACCAAAGAACTTAAGTTCCAGCGTGATGAATGGTATGAAGATGTTGCTGTTCTTGCCTTTCCTGCCTCCCGGAATCCTGAAATAATAGAAGATATCGATGAAAAAGCGCTATACTACAGGGCTCCTTTTACTTCGCAAAAGGGAGTGCTTCCTTTTCTGCCTGAACCGCCTGACATTAAAAATTCCAAGGGAACTTCGGTCGATTTTGAAAAGATAATAAATCTGACCGGCAAACTTCAGAAAGGGGGCATCCTCGGCTGGGATGTTCCTCCCGGCAATTGGACCGTCTTAAGGTTTGGAAAAAGGAATAATGGTGCTGTGACGCGTCCGGCTCCTTTCCCCGGCCTGGGTTTCGAATGTGATAAGTTCGATACTGCAGCATTTGATGCCCACTATGATTCATATATCGGAAAACTCATAAAAAAAGCTGAACCTAAGAAAAGCAGAACAGGGGGAGGATGGACAATGATCCATATTGATAGCTGGGAATCAGGATCTCAGAACTGGAGTCCCGGATTCAGGGAGGAATTCAGAAAACGTCGCGGGTATGACCCATTACTTTATCTGCCGGTTTACAAGGGATTTGCAGTAAATAACTCCGGATTAAGTGAACGCTTTTTGTGGGATGTCCGGCAGACATCCGGTGAACTGATTATCGAAAATCATGCACAAAGGTTCAAAGATCTTGGCAGAAAGAACGGATTCAGGCTCTCTATTGAACCATACGATATGAATCCGGCTGCAGATCTTGATCTGGGGAGTGTTGCCGATGTTCCGATGTGTGAGTTCTGGAGTGACGGTTATGGTTTTAATTCGGCTTTCAGCTGCATCGAAGCTTCTTCAATAGCTCATGTCACAGGAGCCCCTGTAGTTGCTGCCGAAGCTTTTACTGCAGAAGGCAGTGAGGCCTGGAAAAAATACCCCGGAGATATGAAAAACCAGGGTGACTGGGCTTTTTGTATGGGAATTAACCGTTTTATGTACCATACCTTTGCGCACAAACCTTACGGTGACAATTTAAGACCCGGAATGACAATGGGGCCTTACGGGGTGCACTGGGACAGGGGTCAGACGTGGTGGTCAATGGTTGATGGCTACCATCTCTATGTTTCAAGATGCCAGTATGTACTTTCACAGGGAAAACCGGTGGCCGACATACTTTACCTTGCTGCCGAAGGGGCACCTCACGTTTTCCGTCCTCCATGGTCTGCCGTATCAGGAACTTCAGTTATGCCAGACAAACCTGGATATTCCTTCGATGGATGTTCACCTTTGTACCTTTTAAAAAATGCTTTTGTAAAAGATGGTCAGATAGCATTCCCCGGAGGAGCCTCATATAAAATTCTGGTACTCCCTGATGCCAGGACAATGACCCCGGAACTGGTGACTAAAATAAAAGATCTTGTTGAAGCCGGAGCAACAGTTGTTGGAAATCCGCCGGTAAGATCACCATCTCTTACAGGTTTTCCCGGATGTGATGAAAAAGTTCGTTCAACATCTGCTGAATTATGGGGAAGTACCGAAATACCCGAAAACCTCACCCCCGTTAACTATGGCTCAGGAAGAATATGGTGGGGAAAAACGCTGGTAAATGTTCACCGGGGAATTCAAAATGATCCTGATTCCCTTACACTTTACCCCGATTATGCAATTACGGAGAAACTCCTGTCAGAAGCAGGTGTAAAACCTGATTTTGAATCCTCAGGAAAAATAAGGTACACTCACAGGTCTCTGCCGGAAAGAGAGATCTATTTTATTTCCAACAGAACAGATTCGGTTGTTTATGATAAATGCTTTTTCAGGGATGGCGGTATGGTTGCAGAATTATGGGATGCCATAACAGGTGTGATCAATCCATTACAGGTAACTGAGACCGAAGGGAAAACCTTTGTCATGATTAAGCTTGAGCCATATCAGAGTTATTTTATTGTGTTTGACAGATCAGCTGAATCAAATAAGATACCTGTTTCAGAATTAAATAATTTTCCTGATAAACAAGTAATTATTACTTTGAAAGGACCATGGATTGTATCATTTGATACAATTATGGGTGGCCCGGAAAATATTGAATTTAAAGAGCTGGCAGACTGGTCAAAAAGCTCTGAGGATGGAATCAAATTCTATTCCGGGAAAGCTGTCTATTCAAACAGCTTTGATCTGCCTGATTCTGTCTTAAAAGACAGGAAAACAGATATTTATCTCGACCTCGGAGTCGTAAAGAACCTTGCCTCAGTAACTCTTAATGATAAATATCTGGGTGTGATATGGACTTCACCATGGCAGGTAAAAATATCTGATGTGGTCAGGGAAAAAGACAATCGACTTAAAATTGCAGTTGCAAACCTATGGGTCAACCGTCTGATCGGTGATGAATACAAACAATGGGATGGCATTGAAAATGGCAAATGGCCGGAATGGCTTCTCAATGGAACCAAACGACCGTCGGACAGGTACACTTTTACTACCTACAGGCGTTATAAGAAAGATGATCCGCTTATGGCATCTGGTCTTTTAGGTCCTGTAACAGTGATGAATACAATTAAGCCATCTTCACAGGGAAATCCGCGGGTACCAATTTTGAAATGACAAAAAGCTTTCGTAAAATTGTACCCTATTATTAATTGAATTCATATCTAATTAAAAATCAACAATATGAACGCACAGGATTATATCAATCGCGAAGAGAGGTTTGGTGCCCATAATTACCATCCGCTTCCGGTAGTTCTTGAAAGAGGTGAAGGTCCGTTTGTCTGGGATGTTGAAGGAAAGAGGTATTTTGATTTTCTTTCAGCTTATTCAGCAGTTAATCAGGGTCATTGCCATCCCAGGATCGTAAAGGCTTTAACTGAACAGGCTCAGAAGCTGACACTTACATCAAGGGCTTTTTATAATTCAGTTCTCGGTGAGTATGAAGAATATGTAACCGGATATTTTGGTTATGATAAGGTTCTTCCCATGAATTCAGGTGCGGAGGGTGATGAAACGGCTATTAAGCTCTGCCGAAAATGGGCATATAAGAAGAAAGGTATTAAAGAGAATAACGCAAAGATAATTGCATGTGAAGGCAACTTTCACGGAAGAACTATCACAATCATCTCAATGTCAACCGATCCTGAGGCCCGTAATCATTACGGACCATTTACCCCGGGTTTTATTATTATTCCCTATAATGATCTTAATGCGCTCGAAAATGCGCTGAAAGATCCGGATGTAGCGGGTTTTCTTGTGGAACCGATCCAGGGTGAAGCGGGTGTGTTTGTACCTGATGAAGGATACCTGAAGAAATCGTATGACCTCTGCAAAAAACATAATGTCCTTTTTATTGCAGACGAAGTTCAGACAGGTATTGCAAGAACCGGGAAGTTACTGGCCTGCGATCATGAAGGTGTCCGTCCCGATATTCTGATACTCGGAAAAGCTCTTTCAGGCGGTATAATGCCGATCTCAGCTGTGCTTGCCGACGATGATATAATGCTGACTATTAAGCCGGGAGAACACGGTTCGACTTTTGGCGGTAATCCTTTGGCTGCAAAGGTTGCTATTGCTGCACTGGAAGTAATAAAAGATGAGAAGCTTGCTGAAAACTCCGACCGTTTGGGAAGAATCTTTCGTGAGGAGATTGGTAAAATCAAATCAGAAATGATTGAGCTTGTCAGAGGCAAAGGGCTGCTGAATGCAATTGTTATCCGGCCAAAGAACGGCAAGACAGCCTGGGATGTCTGTCTCGCTATGAAAGACAAAGGATTAATTGCAAAACCAACCCACGAACATATTATACGGTTTGCTCCTCCCCTTGTTATTAGTGAAAAGCAAATCCGTGAGGCGATCAGCCTTATCTCCGGGGCTTTTAAACTTTTTGAATAACTGTTTGTTATTTTTATAACTATTCTCAATCAG
>CAYPKL010000433.1:0-3541 GCA_964411285.1 uncultured Rikenellaceae bacterium | reverse complement strand
AGATTAAAACCTGAAGAGAAAAATCATATAATACACACTTAAAAGATAAAACAAATTTAAATAAATCATTATGAAATTACTCCATCTAAAATCCAGGCTATATTTTATTCCCCTCTGGATACTAATTGTCATACCGGGAATAATATTTCCTCCTCAGCCAGCTTATGCCCAGAACAGGAAGCACAAAACCAGAATAGCGGAACCTGTTGCTATTCAGCATAATATAGTTCTTACTGAAAAAGGTATGACCAATTACAGGATCGTGATCCCTTCTTCAGCTTCACCTTTTGAGCAGAAAGCAGCCACGGTTCTGCAGGATTATATCCTTCAGATTTCAGGAGCTGCCCTTCCCATTATTTCCGGGAAAAGACCGGGAAGCCCCTACGAAATAATACTGGGACAAAATGAGAGACTCGACAGACTCGGGATTGAGATCAATTTCAATGAGCTTGGAGAAGACGGGTTTGTCATAAAAACCGACTCTCTTCGCCTGATAATTGCCGGAGGAAATAAGAAAGGTACTCTTTACGGGGTCTACTCTTTTCTTGAGAAATATCTTGGCTGCCGCATGTACACGCCGGAGGTGAAGATCATACCAAAACAGGAAACAATATTACTCGGCAAAATCGGAGATAAGGAAATTCCGGTCATTAAGTTCAGGTCTATCCATTACAATGGGACATGGGATGCCGAATATGTTGACTGGCATAAACTCAGCCACGACGAACATGGGGAAAGAAAAAACTGGGGCTCGTGGGTGCATACATTTAACAGTCTGGTGCCTCCGGAGATTTATTTTAAGGATCACCCTGAATACTATTCCCTGCGGGAAGGAAAAAGGCTCCCTACCCAGCTCTGCCTAACTAATCCTGATGTTCTTAAGATCGTTATTCAGAACCTGAGAAAAAGAGTTGCCGGAAACCCGGATGCTTTGTACTGGTCAGTCAGCCAAAACGATAACAGGAAATACTGCATGTGCGACCAGTGCCGGGCAATCGACATGAGGGAGGGTTCACCCTCCGGTTCAATAATCAGTTTTGTAAACCAGGTTGCAGACGAGTTCCCCGAGCACATGATCTCCACTCTTGCCTATGAGTATGGCCGTAAAGCTCCGGCAACTCTAAAGCCCCGCAAAAATGTCAATATCATGCTTTGCAGCATTGAAATGAGACGCGACAGGCCATTTGCAGATGCAACCGATTCAACCAGCATGAGCTTTGTCAGGGATGTAAAGGAGTGGGGCAGGATTGCCAGCGATATTATTGTATGGGATTATGTTATCCAGTTCAATAATCTGTTAAGTCCGTTCCCTAATCTTCATGTTCTGCAGCCAAACCTTAAATTTTTTGCTGAAAACGGAGTTAATGCCATGTTCGAGCAGGGTAACCGCGAAGTGGGCGGAGAATTTGCAGAATTGCGGTCATATATGATTTCCAAACTATTGTGGGATCCGTACGCAAACGCTGACACCGTGATGAATGATTTTCTGAAAGGATATTACGGAGCGGCAGATAAAACAATACACCAGTATATAGATAAAATGGGCGATGCCCAGAAAATAGCGGACAAACCGCTCGGCATTTTTGATTCGCCAAATGATGCAGCATCAACCTTTCTGACCGGACCATTGATTGAAAAGTATAAGGATTTGTTTGATCAGGCAGAAAAAGCTGTAGCCGATTCTGCAGAACTTCTTGAAAGAGTAAGGATTGCACGCTTACCTCTGAATTTTGCTATCATGGAACAGGCTAAGAAAAATTATACCGGAGATAATGGGGTCTTTATTAAATACGGTGACAAATGGACCGTGAAGCCTGAAATCCGTTCAATGATCGATCCTTTTGTAGATCTTTGTCTGCGTCAGGGAGTGACAAGATTAAAGGAATGGAGCACCACCCCGGAAGCTTACAGGTCGGCAATGTACAGACTTTTCTACCAGGGTGTTAATGAGCATCTTGCTTATGGAAAAAATGTAAAGCTGTTAAGCCCTGATATTAATGATCTACCTCAGGGTGGTGAAAAAAAGCTTACAGACGGCATAAGAGGAAGCCATGATAATGAATACAACTATTTGAGTTTCCAGGGAAAGGATCTCAACATGGTAATTGATCTTGGGGCAAGGCAGAAGGTTCATCATATGGAATGCGCTTTTTACCAGCTTGCGGCATGGTTGAGCATTGTGCCGAAGAAGGTCGAATTTTATGTGTCTGATGACGGGCAGAAATTTAACCAGGTAAGTACAGTTGATAATTCCCTTCCCATCGATCAGTATGACTCGTTCCAGAGGGATTTTATTGCCGATTTTGTACCTGTTGAGGCACGGTATGTAAGGGTTGTTGCCCGAACAATCGGTAATACTCCTGAGTCTCATCCCGGAGCAGGGCAGCCGGCCTGGATGCATATTGACGAGATTGTAGTAAATTAGCTATTGATTTACAGATAAATACAATAAAGGAGAATCCTTATTTCCAGTGATTGGGCAAATTTCCCATTGTGTTAAAATCTTAAAAAGAATTAAGAAATTTTAATAATTTTTTAATAAAATTAGGTTTTTAAAAAACTACGTTATACATTTGATTTTAAACAACAGCATCAGAGAAATACTATTTAAGATATTTTGAGATGCCCTAAAAACCAAAAACCTATGATTAAAAAAGAAGTGTACCAGATTTTGAAACGGACACTGCTTTTGTTACTGTGCGTAGCATTCTCTCATTCATTGCTTGCTCAGCAACGGGTAGTATCCGGATCCGTAAAGGATGTAAACGGTGCAGCTCTTCCGGGAGTAACTGTGTTGGTGAAAACCACCGCTGTCGGAACAAGCACTGACACTCAGGGAAGGTATAGCATTACCGCTGGCAGCAATGCCGTCCTTGTCTTTTCTTTTATCGGGTATGTCAGTCAGGAAGTTGCTGTAGGCAACCGCTCGGTGGTTGACATCGTACTCGGTGAAGAAGTACAGCAGCTCGGCGAAGTTGTTGTTACAGCGCTTGGAATTGAGAGGAGCCAGAAAGCGCTGCAATCTTCAATCACAAAAGTTCCCGGGGGAAGCCTTACCCAGGCCCGTGAAATCAACCTCGGTAATTCAATTCAGGGACGTGTTGCAGGGGTAAACGTAACTAACCCCAGTACCGGTCCTGCAGGATCATCGCGTGTTATCATCAGAGGTAACAAATCAATCGGTGGATCTAACCAGCCTCTTTACGTTGTCGACGGTATCCCTATGGATAACACCCAGTTCGGCCGTTCAGGAGTATGGGGAGGTGTTGACCAGGGCGATGGTCTGTCAAGTCTTAACCCTGAAGATATTGAATCAGTAACAGTACTGAAAGGGGCTGCAGCGGCAGCACTGTATGGTTCCAGGGGCGGATACGGTGTTATCAACATTGTTACCAAAAGGGGCCAGGCCCGTAAAGGTATTGGCGTTGAGTTCACCTCCAACTATGTATTTGAGAGTGTAATAAATGAATCAGATCTGCAGCATGTATATGGACCCGGAGGAATAGCCGACGGCCCCGGCGGGACAAGAATTTATTCCAAA
>CAYPKL010000432.1:0-4087 GCA_964411285.1 uncultured Rikenellaceae bacterium | reverse complement strand
GATTTAATTAATTGTAAGAGTAAACCAAAGGTAAATATAACCCCATTGATTAACCTGCAACCAGTTTTATTCTTACAAACATTATTATGTTAAAAACTTGTTGAAAACCAAAAAAACATCCCTGATCTTTAAAATTCCAATGCTAATGGTATTTTTGTATCAAATATCCTTAGATGGTCATTTTTCCAAAAGCAAAAATAAATCTGGGATTGAGAATAACAGGTAAGCGTCCAGATGGTTTTCATGACATCGAGACGATTTTTTATCCTGTCTGTTTTTGTGATGCACTGGAACTTGTTGTAAATGCTGAAGATCAGGAAAAAGACCATATTACAGTTACCGGAATTGATATTGAGAGTGATCCGGCAAACAATCTTGTCATAAAAGCAGTAAGGAGGCTCAGGGAATCTTATCAGCTTCCGTCACTGAAAATTCACCTTCATAAAGTCATTCCGGCAGGTGCAGGACTGGGAGGCGGATCATCAGATGCAGCCGCTACCCTGAAAGTGATGAACCGCATCTTTGAACTTGCACTCACTCCTCAGGAATTAAAAACCACCGCCCTGACGCTGGGAAGTGATTGTCCTTTCTTCATTGATTGTCAGCCGGCTTTTGCCACAGGCCGGGGCGAAAATCTCAAACCTGTCGATGCGGTACTTGAAGGCTTGCATGTTGTCCTGGCAAATCCAGGCATACATGTTGCAACAAAGGAGGCTTACATGAACTGTGTCCCGTCATCACCTGAAGTAAGTCTTCCGGAATTGATACAATATCCGGTATCAGAATGGAAAGACATGATTATTAATGACTTTGAAAAGACAATATTTGCAAATTACCCTCAGATAGGGATCATAAAAAGAGTATTATATAATCACGGCGCTCTTTTCAGCTCAATGTCAGGAAGCGGTTCAACCGTCTTCGGTATTTTTAATGAGAAACCCGAAATACCGGCAATACTTAAGGATTATGTTATTTACGAGGGGATATTGTGAATCACCCCTGAAACACCAACTGAATTTTTAACCCAATCTCTCTTAAAATAGTCGCTCATCGATCATTTTAATTCCAGGAGAATAGTCCCTTTTGACACCTTGTCTCCCTTATTTACCATGATCTTTTTAATTCTGCCATCAGCAATGCATTTAAGTTTATTTTGCATTTTCATGGCATCAAGGATCATCAGGTCATCATTTTTCTTTACAGAGTCACCCACTTTCACAAGAATATCCAGAACAGTTCCAGGAATAAAGCTCAGAATTATTTTAGGATTGGCGGGTTTGAAATTCTTTCTTTTTAAGAATTTTGTACTTAGTCTGGTTGTATAACGGGTTGAGTTGATATTCAGTACACTCAGATTTTTATCTTTATTTGTATCTTTATCTGTATCCATGCAGTAAATAAATTAAATTTTTCAGCCTTTTCAAAACGGAGGAAGACCATGCTTTTTAACAGGCATTGATACAACCTTATTTTCCGAAACCTTAATTGCATGCATAAGGAATCTCCGGGTTTCTGATGGTTCAATTACTGCATCAACATATCCCCGGGAGGCTGCAACATAAGGATTTGCAAACTTTGCTTTATATTCTTCAACCTTCTGTTTTCTTGTACCGTCAGGATCATCGGAAGACATAATCTCTTTCCTGAAAATAATATTAGCAGCTCCCTCCGGTCCCATCACTGCAATTTCTGCAGCAGGCCAGGCAAATACAAAGTCGGCCCTGAGATGCCGTGAACTCATTGCAATATAACCGCCGCCATAGGCTTTACGTAAAATGACCGTCAGCTTGGGAACAGTTGCTTCGCTGTAAGCGTAAAGAACTTTTGCACCGTGCCTGATCACACCGGCATGCTCCTGGTCAACGCCGGGAAGATATCCGGGCAGGTCAACCAGTGTAATAATCGGAATATTAAAAGCATCACAGTACCGGATGAACCTGGCTGCCTTGTCGGATGAATCAACATCAAGGACACCTGCCATTTCCAGAGGCTGGTTAGCCACAAATCCTGTTGTCCGGCCACCCATTCTGCCAAATCCGATTACGATGTTTTTTGCATACAGCTCCATAATCTCAAAGAAATCAGAACCGTCGACCACTGCCTTAATGACATCTTTTACATCGTACGGTAAGGTCGGGTCATCGGGAACGATCTTATCAAGATTATATATTTCAAGAGGCTCTTCGGGTGGAAACGCTCTTGCTTTCTGGCTGTTGTTCCATGGAATGAATGTGATCAGTTTCTTAATCTGCTCAAAACATTCCTCTTCACTCTGAGCAAAGAAATGGGCGTTACCTGTTATTTCACTGTGCACCCTGGCGCCTCCAAGCTCCTCCATTGAGATCTCCTCACCAAGTACTGTCTTTATGACCTCCGGACCGGTAATGAACATCTTTGAAATATTGTCAACAACAAAGACAAAATCGGTGAGGGCCGGAGAATATACAGCGCCACCTGCACATGGACCAAGAATAACTGAGATCTGAGGTATTACCCCGCTTGAAATGGTATTGCGGAAAAAAATCTCTCCGTAACCGGCAAGCGAGTTGACGCCTTCCTGGATCCTTGCTCCTCCTGAATCGTTGATACCAATAAGCGGCATTCTCATTTGGAGGGCATGATCCATTATCTTGGTAATTTTCCTTGAGTGCATTAAACCAAGTGATCCTCCTGCTACTGTAAAATCCTGGGCAAAAATTGCGACGGGAGCCCCGTAAATAGTACCTGAACCAATAATTACACCATCACTAGGCAGCGATTTATTTCCCATATCAAAATCACGGGCATCATGTTCCACGAACAGATCATACTCATTGAAGGAGTTTTTGTCAAGCAGAGCCATAATGCGCTCTCTTGCCGTCCGTTTACCCATAGCCTTTTGTTTTTCAATTGCCTGCTCCCCTCCTCCCAGAAAAGCTTTCTTACGCTTTTCCTGTAATTCGCGAATCTTTTTATTTACTGGCATTTGTGTTCTGTTTATGAAATTTATATTATCAGTTCCTTTTATTTAGGTGCAAGTTTGTATAAAGTAAATGCAACCACTGCATAAATAATATTTGGGATCCACATTGCAAGCATAGGTTCAAGGTTTCCTTTTATTGAGAACTGGGAGGCAAACTGCATAAAAAGAATATAGGTAAAACTAAAACCCAGTCCTATTCCTATATTCATACCAATACCTCCCCTGACTTTTCTCGATGAAAGCGATACTCCAATCAGTGTCAGTATGAACACTGCAAAAGGATTGGCTATCCGCTTGTGCTTTTCAATCAGAAACACTTTTAGCTCATCAGATCCCTGAAGCCTGAGCTGGCTTATATAATCATTAAGCTCATTATATGTCATTGTTCCTTCAAATCCGGGGACACGCGAAAAATCAGAAGGTTTTATTGTAAGAGCTGTATCTGCTTTTTCACCCCTGGTAAGAATCTCTTCATTACCTTTTATCTCCCTGATGTAGTAATTCACTACAACCCATTTGTTTGAGGCTGTGTCGTATCTTACCATATTGCTGTTAAGCTTTGATTCCAGCCTGCCGTTATCATCAAACTTTTCAATGGTGAAGTTACGTCCCGTGGCACTTAGCGGATTAAATGACTCAAGATAGATGTAGACATTCTTATAAACCTGCCTGTGGATATTCATTACAGGGGTTCTTCTGGCAGAGGACCTGTAATACCGGTCTTCAAAGGTCATTCTTTTTGAGTTGGACTTGGGAATCACAAAATTTGTCAACAGGAATATGAAAACAGCAATTACAAATGAAGATATGAAATATGGCCACATCATCCGGCGGAAGCTCATTCCACTGTTCAGAATTGCAATGATCTCTGTATTGGCGGCCATTTTGGAAGTGAAGAATATCACCGAGATGAAAACAAAAAGCGGTGAAAAAAGTGTGGCAAAGTATGGAATATAGTTCAGATAATAATCGAAAATAATGGCGCGAACAGGAGCTTCTCTCTCCATGAAATTATCGATCTTTTCGGCGAAATCAAAAACAACCGCTATCGTAAGTATCAGGATAAGACTAAAGAAGAAAGTACCCAGAAACTTTCTGACAATGTAACGATCTATAATTCTCATG
>CAYPKL010000431.1:0-14438 GCA_964411285.1 uncultured Rikenellaceae bacterium | reverse complement strand
TCAGGAGAAAATTGAGGATTGCTTTCAACGGCAGGAGTGCTGGTAAGCCGAAGGACTTCCTGATTATCGAGATCAGTGACCCATATATCGCCCCCATAAGCAAAAGCGACGTGTGTTGAACTTAAAGCAGGCTGGCGCAATAACCTGGTGCCCTGCGAAAAAGATGAAGTAACAGATAATAAAAAGCACACTGCAAGGAGCGGAACCCATATGTGACTGGTGACTTTTGTTTTCATATGTTAATATTCTTAACTAAGATATATTTATTGATAGTTACATGAGTTAATTATTAATTAACCCTGACAACCATTTAAGATAATTTGTAGTTATCTCTGATGAAGAATTTTTAATAGCTTCCTTCAACGCAGAAATTGCCTCCTTCCTTTCTTTTACCGGACCTTTGGGATCAGAAGCCTTTGCGACAATATCAAAAAGAGCCTCTTTAGCACCATTTTTTGCGACCGGGTTATCACCAGACATCAAATCAGTCAGTGGCCTTATCATTATGGCTCCAAGCTTAACGGCAGAAACCACCGCCAGGTTTCTCAACTGATCATTTTTATCATAAAATCCTTTTATCACATAATCTGGTTCAGCATCGAGATCCCGAATGTAAATATTCCGGAACTTTGCATATTGTTCCTGTTGCTCTGCATGGTTTCCCTGCAGACCAATGACACCATAAAAAAGTTTGCCACTCATTGATTTTACAGTATCGATGTCAGCTATCGTCGTAACTTTGTCATTAACTGATACCGTGACAAGATTACGGTCACATTTTATTTCCATTTTATACCATATGCCGGTTGTTTCATCCGGTCTGTTCGTCACCGCAACATGTCCGTACATTGAACCAGTACAATGCAGGTCATCTCTCCATGGGGTCCATGGTGCAAGTAATTGAACCTCAAATCCTGCGCCAGGAGCAGAAGGCTTACACCGTATATAAACCCCGCTGTTACCTACCTTTGATAACATAAATTCAAGGCGAAGAATAAAGTTACCATACCAGTCATTTGTGAAAATATCATTTCCACCACCAAAGCTCCTGGTAATTAATTCACCATCAATTACTTCAAATCCTCCTGGCTTCTCAAGGGTCCAATTAGTCAGGTCTTTGCCATTAAAAAGAGACACAAAGCCTCCCCCGTTTTGCGATAAACCTGATAGTGTCAATAAAAATGCAGTACTTACAATAAGGATGAATTTCTTCATTTTAAATTTTTAATAAAAGGTTTTACATTATTCTGGTAATTTCCATGGAGTTCTGTAAGCTCTTGATAACAAATAATTTGCTGCATCATCTCCAATAAAACGTTCTTTCAGACTATCCCATTCCAAATTTCTTTTAAGACGGTATGATATCATCGCCAGATGCATTGGAATTGTCATCTCACGTGCATAGAAGAGATTACTTTCAGGTTGTTGTCTTGATTTTACCGCATCAATGAAATTACGCTGATGCCCTGGCGACCGTGCAATGGTTTTTGGAACTTCAGGAATATCGGTCAGTACATTATTTCCAAAACGAATTACACAGGTTTCATAATCGCATGTCAGAGAGCCGTCTGTCCCTTCGAAATGTGCTCCAATACCCATTTTGTCAGCCCCTGGAACAGGAGGCGGGGAAGTAGTCCAATGGACATCAAGGTCTTTAAATTTAAAGTCAACATCAATCCATTGAGGTGCATCTGCTATTCCATCGTGAGGTCTGTCGCCCCTGCTTTCAATTCCCGATAATCCCTTCGGATGAATTGACATGTACATTATATCAGCTATATGACACCAAAAATCAGCAAATACACCTCCTGAATAATCAAGAAAATAGCGATAAGAACCATGGCAACGCTTTGGAGTGTATTCTTCGTAGGGAGCTGGTCCCAGCCACATGTTCCAGTCGAGTGTATCAGGCGGAATTTCATTTGGAGGAAATCCCAACCCGGGTGATCCACCTGTTTTCCATAAGCGGACAGTATGAATTTTCCCCAGCTTACCTGATTGAATTATCTCATTAACACGATGATAATTTTCACTGGCATGTATCTGAGTTCCCAGCTGGAAAACAGAATTATTTTTGTTCATGCTTTTTAACATTGCACGTCCTTCATCCAGTGTATATGAAAGGGGTTTTTCTCCATACACATCTTTACCTGACTGAAAAGCCATTATAGCAATTAAAGCATGCCAATGGTCAGGTGTTGCGCATGTAATTACATCAATATCTTTTCTGTCGAGTATCTTTCTGAAATCAGTATAAGTCTCTACACTGGCATTCTGATTTAATGAATAAAGACGTTTTTTGGTCTCTGCCAATCTAACTTTATCTACATCGCATAGAGCAACAATTTCAACGTCAGATAAGGCATTGAACCAATCTGCATGACTGTTGCCCTGGCTCCCCAGTCCGATATGCGCCACAGTTACCCTGTCGCTGGGAGCAACCTTCCGGAAGGTGCCCGATATAAGAGGTAATCCTAAAATACCAAGGGCAGCATTACTAACAAATTTACGTCTGTTTATTTTTCGTCCGTTTCCCATAAATTTTTATTTTTAATTCATTTTATTCCTGAGCTATTCTATCCTAAATAAACCGGTCTCTTTACCCAATTGAACAAAATATTCAATTTTTCCTAAAAATCCTATGCAGTTAACAGGTATTTATCATTTTATGGTAAGCGGCAACTTCGGTCACCTGATTATTTTGTACTGACCAATGATGTAAAGGCGGCAGGCTGAAGTTTGAATACGGCAGTCCCGTTTACAACTTTAACATCACCGGCCTTCTCCATACTCCTTTTAGTGTCAGTGACAAAAATCTGCATAGAACTTACTCCTGCGGGTATGCCTTTAATAGTTGCCTGGCATTCAGCCCCGTTATTAACCACATGCACAATATACTCTCCCTTGCTTATATTCCCGAAAGCAGCACAGTTTACAACTTCTTTATTGCAGGAGAAGGGAATTGCAAAAGCATCGGCAGGAGTTGCAGCAAGCTGCTTTAGGTTCCAGAACCTTTGTGTAGGAGTAAGCTGACCTTTGGTTCCAAAAATTCCTTCACCGGTCAGCACGGAATAATCTGCTGTCAGCTGCCATTGTAAAATTGATACCGGCTGACATATTGCACATATCCTTGTATAAAGATTAATTTCATACAGCGCAAATGTCTGCTCTGAGAAAATTTCGGGATAGTTCCATGCCGCAGCGTCTGTGCTGCCCTCTCCAACAATCAATGGTAAATTAAGTTGTTTTGAAGCATTTGCCCATTTTTTGAGTGTTTCATCATCACACCCGCGCCACGAATGGAATGAAACTGCTCCGATGTATTTATGAGTTTCAGGATCATTCATTGCAGGTATTATGAAATCGAAAGTTGTGGCATCGGAATTGTCGCCGAGTAAAAGTTTCGTTGCTAGATCCCGTGAAGCAAGGTGTGCACCCAATCCTTTAATGAATTCGGCGTGCTCGATTCCAGTATGCCTTACATTTATACCCAGATCCGATTCATTAAAAGAAAATGCGAATGCCTCAACACCATAAGCATTTTTAAGATATTCAATATAATCGCCGATGGACCTGTATATTTTTTCTGTTTTCTCCGGGTTAAGCTGATAGCCGTAGATACCCTTCGACCGGAGTCTGAAAGCATCGCGCGGATCACCCAGGATTGCCCAGTTAGGTGCGGACCAGTCGCTTATTATAACAGGCATTCCAATAGCTGCAAGCCTCTGTGCCATCTTCATAGCCGCATCAACACGCGGATTGATCTTACCATTCCTGGCTGATTCAATGGGATCTGAATTTTCATCAGGATGCCAGAAGTTCCATGGCATCTCCACCCTGCCCCATGCAACACGCAGATTACTGAGGCAATAATCTATTACAAATGGGTCGGTTTTAGGGTTCTGCAGCCTGAAATTACCGCCTAACCCTGCGAATTTACGCCCGGGATTCTGTCCGTCGAGGATTATCTCTGCCGGGGAGTCGTCGATTAAACCCGAAGCTCTTATAGTAAAGGTGTTCTGTGATTTAACGCCTTTTCTAATCTTCTGGCCCAGAAGCTCAATATAAATCCGGGCGCCATTGTCCGAAATTTCTTTCCTGATATAAACTGTTGCAGGTATGCCAAAACTGATATCGAGCTTTCTTTTCTCCGACTCAATAGCCACACTTTTTGTTCTGGATTTTAACGGTTTATTATCATCAGACATCTTAACAGACGATAAATTGATCGTTGAACCACCTGTAAATTTTACACTTGCACCGGAATACCATTTTCCGGGAAGGTCAATGCAAAAAAATACTCCTTCCACAATTGTGTCTTTATCTGCAACGGTATTGACGCTGACAACTGCACAACCTTTACCACATTCTTCAACAAGTTCTGTAAACTTTATTCCTCTTATCTCAGTTGTTACAGTCTGTTTCAGACCTTCACGGTCGTATTTTGGCCTCTGCCGTTCTTTCCCGGTCGCAGTAAAATTCTTCCAGCCTTTTTCAACTACGCGCAGGCTCGACTCAAATTCCATCAGCTGGCCATCCACCCTGATGCCGATCATATTGCCCCACGCCATCACTTCTGACTGGCCTTTTACAGGTTGACAAAATACTGAAATGACAAAGACTAATAACAGGAAGCAGATTTTTTTCATTATTGTCAGATAAATTGTAAGAAATAGAAAACTAATTATTACTAAAAGAGGAAACAATAAATTTCAGTAAAAAAAAGGAATAAAAACATAAGATTATAAAAAGAGGCTGTCTCAAAAGTCCTTTGTGTGCTCTTGTGATAACCTTTGTGCACCTTAGTGGTTAAACATAACATACTGAACCACAAAGTGTCACAAAGGTAAGTACGAAGGGTACTAAGGAGAAAAAACAACATTTAAACACATTTGAGACACCCTCTATATCTTCCTTTAATAAGAATAATTTACTTTGACAGAACAGGAATCTGGCGATTAATTGATTCTTCCAGAGAAATCAGTGTTTCAGTTCTGACCACCCCTGGAATATTCTGGATTTTATCGGTAAGGATATCACGAAGATGTTCATTATCGCGGGTGTAAACCTTAAGGAATAATGAATAATTACCGGTAGTGTAGTGACATTCAATAATTTCAGGTATATCCTTGAATTTTTCAATAATATCACGGTAATGACCCGGATGATCAAGGTATACACCGATATAGGCACAGGTTTTAAACCCAACCAGCACAGGGTCTACTTTAAATTCTGAACCTCTGATAACACCAATTTTAATGAGCCTTTGAACCCTTTGATGAATTGCTGCCCCCGAAACATTACATTCGCGGGCAACTTCCAGGTAGGGTACCCTGGCATTCTTAGTGATAATATCAAGAATTTTTTTATCAAGATTATCAATTTGAATATTTTCAGTCATTGTCAGTAAATGGTTACGAGATTGTGGTTTTTTTGTTCCTACGAGTTACAAAATTAAAGGAAAAAATTGATTAGCAGCTGATTTATAAATTAATTTCCTGATTAATAATGTGCATTTTTTGTGGAAAATTACCGGAATTGATTCAGGTAAGATTATCCGGTTTCAAATCCGGTTTATCCGGCCGATAATTTCATCAATATCACTGAATCCTTTTTCGGCAAGATAACTTTCTATTCCTTCAAGGATTTTGACAGAACCAAGTGGATCAATAAATGATGCAGTTCCAACCTGCACGGCTTTTGCACCTGCAAGAAAGAACTCAACAGCATCAGCAGCAGTCATAATACCACCTATTCCTATCACCGGAATGCCAACAGCTCTGGCTACCTGCCATATCATCCTCAGGGCTACCGGTTTTATTGCCGGTCCGGATAATCCTCCGGTGATTGTTGAAAGCGAAGGCTTCATAGTCTTAATATCGACTGCCATGCCAAGTAATGTATTAATCAGAGATACTGAATCAGCGCCCTCCTCTTCAGCAATCCTCGCAAAATCAACTATATTGGTAACATTTGGTGACAGTTTTACAATCAGGATTTTTGAATAGACAGCTCTGACTGCCCTGGTGACTTCCCTGGCAGAATCAGGATTTGTTCCAAAAGCCATCCCTCCCATTTTCACATTGGGACATGATATATTAAGCTCAATGGCACATATCCTGTCAAGATTGTTAACTCTTTCAGCCAATGCAACATAATCTTCAACGTAGCTTCCGTTTATATTTACAATCACATTGGTGCTGTATTCTGAAACCTTCGGATATATATGCTTTTCAAAATAATCAATTCCTTTGTTCTGCAATCCGACTGCATTCAGCATCCCGGCCGGAGTCTCAGCCATCCTTGGATAGGGATTGCCTTCCCTCGGCTCGATTGTCGTTCCTTTGAGGATCACACCGCCAAGCCTGGAAACATCAAAAAAATCTTCAAATTCAGCTCCGTTTCCAAAAGTACCTGAAGCAGTCAAAACAGGATTTTTGAATTTCAGGCTGCCAATTGAAATGCCAAGGTTTACCATTTTAATTCCTTTGTGTTGAATACAGGACCATCAATGCAGGTGCAAAGGTTTCCCTTAACTGTGTCGACCACACAGCAAAGGCAGGCGCCAATACCGCAAGCCATGAGATTTTCGAGTGAGACTTCGCAGGTGATATTTCTAATGTGGCACAAACCAGCCACTGCTTTCATCATTTTTTCAGGACCACAGCAATAAACACGGTCAAATTCATTTTCCTTCAAAACAGGATGATCCGTTACAATACCTTTTATACCTTCTGAACCATCTTCTGTAGTAAGAAAAACCCTTCCTATACCAAGGTACTTCTCGTACTCAATTACCCGGCTTTTGTTTCTGAAACCCAGTAGTATGTCTGGTTTACTACCTTGTGATTTTAAGTACTTTCCGAGAAACAGGAGCGGGGCAATTCCGCATCCTCCGCCAATAAGCAGGATCCTTTCGTCCTGGGAGGGCACTGAGAATGAATTTCCCAGAGGGTAAATGATATTGATTGAACTGCCCGGTTCCAGCCTCGACATGGTCTCGGTTCCTTTTCCGGCAATCTGGACTAAAAGCTTCAGAATATTCTGTTCATAATCAATATCATGAATCGATATGGGTCGACGCAGGAATGTTTCAGGGCATCCATCCACTTTCACTTGTACAAACTGACCTGGCTTTATCTCCGGAAGAGACTTATTACATGCTAATTCCAGAACAAAGAAATCATTGCTCAGCCTTATGTTATCCCTGATAATAAAATCTTCAATTCTTTTTGCCATCAACGATATTTTAGGCAAATATAATCAATGAAACGCATCAGAAAGCAGATGACTAATCTTTCAGCGGACTAAATTCTTCAAAACTGTTGTTATCGTAAAAACATATGATTTTCTTAATTCCAGCCGGTGCCGGCTTAAAACCTCCATCAGGCCGGCCATCTGATTCATTACTTTCTTTCCGGGGAATATCCACAGTTTTACCCGACTCCTTTTTGATTTCATTGCTGCTCCTGTCCTGGCTAATTTCAAGATCACCGAACAGGGTCCCTGTAAACTGCTCTTTATACATCAGACCTTTTCCAAACAAAATCCATTCCGACGATAAAAAGGGGTATTTTTCAAGCATTTTAATGACAAAATCCAGGCTTGGATTGTTTCGTCCCGAAAGTATATGAGAAATGCCTGAAGGCTGAACTCCTATTTCTTCAGCAAACTGAGCAGAAGTTTTGTTTTCTTTTTTTAAAAATTCCAGAATTCTTTCCCTCATTGTCACGAATTTTATCTTTTACAAATGTAAATAATATATTAATTACATGTGTAACTCTATGTAATTACAAATGTAATACAATGATCATTAAGGAAACAAATATTGGATTGCATAAAACCTAATAATTTGATTATTAAATTATTGTAAATGTGTTTAACTAAACCTGTAATTGAGTTTAGTTATGTTTTACATTGGAATACAGCAACTTATGTGGTATATTTCAGAATATCTAATGATATCATTAAGAATCCTGATGAATAATATCAATAATCAATTAAGATAACGCAATAAATTGCATTGATTATTAATATATTAAAGTTATGATTTATTATCAGCAATAAATATTTACCATTGTAATTATGATTGTCATGTTTACTCGTTTACATGTGTAAATAATTACTGTTGTGAGTTGATTTACATTTGTAACTATCAATTCTCCTGACTCCGGAATTCTAAAAGTGTTGTACGTCTCTCAGTAAAATCTGAGATTCCCTGATATTTGAGTATAGACGTCTTAGTTGATTAAAATATTAAATTGTGAAGAGGTTGAGAAATGACAAAAACAAACGGACAACGGCAAATAGTTGCTGGCTGAAGGTATCTCCGGCCAGAATCTGAGTTTAATAAATTAAAGGGGAAAGTTCTGAAATCCTTACCGGAAAACTATTTTATAGATTCCCGGAGCTGAAATTCTTACGATGTCCAAAAATAAAGTTCTTCTAAAAGATAAATGAGATACGGATCTCCGGATTTGAATAAATACCATAACCGGCATCATTCAGAGCCCAGAGTAAAGTAAGATTCAGAGACGACCGCTGGGAAATATACTGGCTAAGGCCCCCACCTATCAGAGCTGTCCCTGTAAAAAATCTTCCGGCGTCATCAGGAGCTACTTTAAAAAAAGAGGATTCCAGGCTGAGCAGCTCATATTCAGCCTGAAGAAATAGTCCTGCATGGACACCAAGGGGGATAATATTGTTAAGATCCTGAAGAAACATAAATTGAATATAAGTGCTGCCACCATAAATTGAGGTCCTGTCTGCAGGATCTTTATAATAACGATATGACGGTCCTGCAGCGATCCCAACCCTGGGCAGCAACCAAATCCCGATTAAGGGACTGATTTCAATGTCGGTAACTGTTCCGAACTGCAAACCAAGGTTACCGCCGTAGAAGAGCCTTTCCCTGAAAGGTGGTTTTTCATCTCTTGTTTCCTGTCCGTTAAGTTCCGAAATAGAGATGGCAAGCAGGGCAAAAAAAAGTCCGATACTCCGTTTTACCTTCACAAAATCAAATGAATTACTATTAAAATTTAATATTTACATTTATGTACCTTTACATAAAGGAACAGCAAATTAAATAAAAAAACCGTTTTCTGCATACTTAATTCAACAACAATATGAATATAATAATAAACGGAGGTTCTAAGGGAATAGGAAAAGAGGTTGCAGCATACATGGCGAAAGATAAAGATAATCAGATTATTGTGACAGGAAGAAGTGAAGGTGCACTGAAAGACCTTTCAGAATCATTTTTAAATGAGAATGTTTCATGGTTAAAAATGGATCTTACCAGTATTGATAAAAATCTGGATGCAGTAAAGGATCAGATATACAATCGTTTCAGCAAAATTGATGTTCTGATTAATTGCGCAGGCGCTCTTATTGTAAAGGATTTTCTTAAAATATCCAATAATGAGGCCCGGGTTATGATGGAGACCAATTTTTTTGGTCCTGCCACCCTGACAAGGCTCATTGTACCACTAATGTCACACGGATCACATATACTGAATATTTCGAGCATGGGTGGATTCCAGGGCAGCTCAAAATACAGAGGTATGGCTTATTACAGCGCTTCAAAGTCAGCTATTGCATGCCTGACCGAATGCCTTGCAGTGGAACTGAAGGATGAAGGTATTTTTGTGAACTGCCTGGCGCTGGGATCGGTACAGACAGAGATGTTCGAAAATGCTTTCCCAGGATATAAAGCGCCCGTCGAGCCTCATGAGATAGCAGAGTTCATTTCATATTTTGCTTTCAACGGGATAAAATTCTTTAATGGAAAAATATTGCCCGTAGCGGTGGAAAATCCTTAACAATAAGTTTTTATTGCAATTTTTCCGTCAAGGGCAAGTAATCCGTTGAATGCCAGGGCTTCTATCTCATCCTCGCCTGGATAAACCACTACATCCGCAATAAATCCGACCATAGCTGTAATCCTTTCAACATGCGATTTCTGATAAGCCAGTCCGCCGGTCAGAATAATTGCATCAACATCACCTTCAAGAACTGCCGCAGTCGCACCAATCTCTTTAGCAGTCTGATAAGCTATCGCATCTCTTATAAGAATTGCATTATGGTCTCCTTTTTCTGCCATGGTGCAAACGTCAACAAAATTATTTGTACCAAGATACGCCATTACACCACCCTTGCCGGTGATCATCAATTTCATCTCCTGCCAGGTATATTTTCCGCTGAAGCACAGATCTATCAGCTGACCTGAAGGAAGTCCCCCGGAACGTTCCGGAGAAAACGGACCATCACCATGAAGTGCATTGTTCACATCTACTACTTTTCCCCTTTTATGAGCGCCCACACTTATCCCTCCCCCCATGTGCACAACAATTAAATTCAACTCCTCGTAATTTCTGTTCACCGAGGCTGCATAGGTTCGTGAAACTGCTTTCTGATTCAAAGCATGGAAAATAGACACACGCTCAATTGCAGGATGACCTGAAATCCTGGCAACAGGCTGGAGCTCATCGACCACCACCGGATCGACAATGTAGGCTTTGGCACCGGGTAATGATGAAGCAATATCCTCAGCTATCAGACCGCCCAGATTACTGGCATGCTGGCCAAGAATTCCGGTCGAAAGATCTTCAATCATTTTATCATTTACTTCATAAATACCTGATTCGATTGGTTTTACCAATCCTCCCCGACCAACCACAACAACAATATGCGAAATATCAACTTTCCTTTCAGTCAACTCTTTCATTATGAGATCTTTTCTGAAATGGAACTGGTCGGTTATTCTGGCGAATCCACAAAGATCTTCAGGCGTGTGTCTGAAAGTCATCTCAAATACCAGATCTTTCTCCTCGAACAATGCAAATTTAGTGGAAGTTGATCCGGGATTTATTGCAAGTATTTGTCGTTTAGTCATTTAATTGAACCTTAAATTATGCATTATTTCCGGCAGGTCCCTGTCATACCAATAGACAAGCAAGCATTATGCAGTAAAATTTTGACTTTTCACTTTCACTTCTTGACATCACTACAACAGGTTTTTCTGTTCCTCTCAACAATCCTGCCAGTTCACCTTTACCGAATAACATAAGTCCTTTGTAAAATGGATTTGACGATTCCAGGGAAGGAAAAAGAAGAATATCGGCATCGCCGCCGACAGGTGTATCGATTCCTTTAATTTCAACGCTTTTTTTATCGCACGCAAGAAATATATCAAGCGGACCATCCATTATACAGTTACTTATCCGGCCCTCTTTTGCCATTTCGCACATTACACTGTAATGGGCAGAGCTTTCAAAATGACGGCTTATTTTTTCAGTAGCGCTTATCAATGCAATTTTTGGCTTTTCTATTCCAAACCTGGAGGCTATTTCTATTGCATATTCTGCCATAGCTATTTTCTGTTCCAGGGTTGGTGTCGGTATAACGGCAGGATCAGTGATGAAAAGAAGTTTATGATATGCCGGGAGATCTATTGCACATACATAACTTAGGACTGCATCAGGCAGCAGCATCCCATTTTCCTTATCCATCACGGCTTTAAGGAATTTGTCGGTTCCGACCAAACCCTTCATAATAATATCAGCTGCGTCAGTCTTTGCCATTCTGACTGCCTCGAGCGATGCCATGACTTCGTTATCGCACTCTGAAATTGAGAATAACTCATGATTAATACCTGCAGCACTGCACATCTTAATTATCTCATCCCTGACGCCAATGAGTATTGCCTCAGCAAATCCTTCATTAACAGCTTTATGAAGTGCACCTAATGTATTTGAATCGTGTGCCCAGGCAACAGCAATCCGATGCTTCCTCTTCTGAGAAAGCACCAGTTCCACCATCTGGTCAAGCGATCGGATCATGGTTTTGCTATTTACTGGCGGCCGCTGAAAGAAGTATGCTGTCGTATTTAGCCTGCTCAGAGTCGGAACGGGATGTTAAAACTATTGGAACCTGGGCTCCAAGAATTATTGAGGCAACCTTGGCTTTTGCAAAAAAGACCAGTGACTTATAAAGCACGTTACCAACCTCAATATCAGGCATTAATAATAGATCGGTATCTCCGGCAACTTCACTTTTTATACCCTTCAGGTGTGCACTTTCGAAACTTATTGCGTTATCAAATGCAAGCGGTCCGTCAATCAGGCAGTTTTTGATCTGATCGCGCTGATTCATTTTTGAAAGCAAAGCCGCATGGAGAGTAGCTTCCATGTTTTCGTTCACCATTTCAACAGCACCCAGAACTGCAACTTTGGGCATAACATACCCGAGTTTAAGCAGGAAAGAGACGGAGTTGTTTACTATTGCAATTTTATCTTTAAGATTAGGTGCAATATTCATTGCAACATCAGTAACAGCGATCAGTTTATGATAGGTATCGACCTCAAAAAGTGCAATATGCGAAAGTAAATTACCAGTTCTTAATCCCCATTCCTTATTCAGGACAGCTTTGAGAAGAACAGATGTTCCCACCTTACCCTTCATCAGTACGTCTGCCTGTTTGCCGTTAAGCATTTTAATAGCCATTTCAACGGCCAAATCTGTACCAGGTTCATGGATAATTCGCAGATTATCGATATTGTAACCATTCTCAGCACAAATAGTCTGAATTGCAGGCTGGTCTCCAATCAGGATAGGTTCAATAATATTGTCCTGCCATGCCCTTAAAACCGCTCCCAGCGAATGATGGTCCTGTGCAGCGGCGAGTACCAGTTTTTTCCTTGGTTTGCCAATAACTATATTCTTAAGATCTGCAAGGCTCTTTAGTACCATATCATTATTTTTTTCTTAACACTGATCAGACTGTGTGATGTTCAACAATATATCTGGTATCGGAGGCAATAACAAATTCCTCATCGGTTGTTACGCACATCACTTTTACTTTTGATTCTGGTTTAGAGATTAAAAGGTCTTTCCCTCTCACCCCATCGTTAGCTTTAAAATCAAAATCAATTCCCAGATTTTCCATGTCGGAGCATATCATCGCTCTCATTTTAAAGTCGTTCTCTCCTACTCCGCCCGTAAAAACCAAAAGATCAAGACCGTTCAAAGCTGCAATATATGATCCGATAAACTTCTTAACCTTATAAGCATACATATTCAGTGCAAGTATTGCTTTTTCATTTCCTTCGGCTGCAGCTATCTCAAGATCGCGCATATCGGATGAAAGTTGCGAAATGCCTGCAACTCCGCTCTTTTTATTGATAAGATTATTAACTCCGGTGACATTAAGATGCTCTTTATCGGCAATATAAATAAGTACTCCTGCATCAATTTCACCTGTTCTGGTGCCCATAATCAAACCATCGACAGGTGTAAAACCCATCGATGTATCTATGGAACGACCATTCTGGATTGCTGTAATAGAAGCACCGTTCCCAAGATGACAGGTAATAATTTTCAGGCCTTTCACATCCTTTCCTAACAGTTTTGCAGCTTTACATGCAACAAATTTATGGCTGGTGCCATGATATCCGTATTTTCTGATCTTATATTTTTCGTAATATTCATATGGCAGCGCGTACATATATGCATAATCGGGCATGGTCTGGTGGAATGAAGTGTCAAATACTGCTACCTGGGGTACCCCGGCGATAAGCTTTTCTACCGACAAAATACCTTTCAGATTTGCCGGATTATGAAGTGGTGCAAGTTCACTGCAAATCTCAATCTGTCTCTTTACTTCGTTGTCAATCAGGATACTTTCCTTATAGCTTTCACCTCCGTTTACAACACGGTGTCCTACCGCTTTAATCTCATTAACATCCTTAATAACACCATGTTTTGGATCGGTAAGTGCAGCCATAACAAGATTGATACCGGTAGTATGGTCAGGAATATCATTAATAACCCTGTATTGTTCTTTCCCGGTAGGTTTATGAGTCAGTATACTATCATTCAAACCTATACGCTCAAGGAGCCCTTTTGCCAGCATCTCACATCCTTTGCTCATATTGAACAATTGGTATTTTATTGATGAGCTTCCGCAATTCAGTACGAGGATAATCATTTCAGTATTTCGGATTTTATTGATCAGTATCTATTTTTTTCCAGCTGCCTGATTGGATGTGATTGCAATCATACTTACAATATCACTTACCGAGCAACCTCGTGAAAGGTCGTTTATCGGAGCAGCCATACCCTGCAATATCGGTCCGATTGCTTCAGCATTTGCAAGTCGCTGGACAAGCTTATAAGCAATATTCCCACAATTCAGATCAGGAAAGATCAGCACGTTGGCATGACCGGCTATTTTACTGCCCGGAGCCTTCTTTTGTCCTATTGCTTCCACAAGGGCCGCATCGCCCTGAAGCTCGCCGTCAATCATTAAATCGGGAGCCATCGCCTGTGCAATCTTTGTTGCACTGACAACTTTGTCAACAAGTTCATGACTGGCACTCCCTTTTGTTGAGAAGCTAAGCATGGCAATTTTGGGCTCAAACCCTGCAATAGCTCTTGCA
>CAYPKL010000430.1:0-13214 GCA_964411285.1 uncultured Rikenellaceae bacterium | reverse complement strand
GATCTTTATTTCTGGCATCCTTCATTTGATGATTATCCGGTTGTAGGTGTGTCGTGGGTTCAGGCAATGGCCTTCAGCAGATGGAGAACCGATTATATGAATTCTGCCCTCCGGAAAAACGGAATTGCCGATGTCCAGGCTTACAGGTTACCTCTTGAAACCGAATGGGAATATGCAGCCAGAGGAGGACTTGATCTTTCTATGTATCCATGGGGAGGTCCATATACCAGGAACTATCAGGGTTGTTTTCTTGCCAACTTTAAACCTCTGCGCGGCAACTATATCGACGACGGAACTGTTTATACATCAAAAGTCGGATCATATGAACCGAATGAATACGGATTATTTGATATGTCAGGAAATGTTGCAGAATGGACCTGCTGTGCTTATCATCCTTCAGCTTATATCTTCCAGCACGATCTTAATCCTAACTATGAATACAATGCAACGCCTCAGGATCCACCTGTAATGAAGCGCAAAGTGATCAGGGGTGGTTCATGGAAGGATATTGCTTATTTCCTTCAGACAAGTTCACGCGATTATGAATACCAGGATTCAACAAAATCTTACATTGGATTTAGAAATGTCAGATCTTATATCGGTGTTAGTCAATAATTTAAAATATTTGAAATAAACTTTAAAATAACAGGAATATGAACCTTGCAGAAATAGTACAAACCAGCGGATGGAAGAATTTTATGGCCAAGCTTTATGGTATTGGTGCTTCTGTCGTAATTATCGGAGCTCTCTTTAAAATACAACACTATCCAATGGCTGGATTAATGCTGTCAATTGGTCTGATCACAGAATCAATAATCTTTTTCTTTTCAGCCTTTGAGCCGCTCCACGAAGAGGTTGACTGGACACTCGTATATCCTGAGTTGGCCGGAGTAGGTGAATTAGAATCCGGAGCAATGGGCATTAATGAGGGAAAATATAGTGGAGGCGGTGGCGTTGGTTTCGGCGGTGGCGGAGGAGGATCTGTTGCACTGTCTAAATTTGATGAGATGCTCGAGAGAGCCGAAATCACTCCCGATCTCTTTCAAAAGTTGGGAGTTGGCATGAAAAAGCTAAGCGATTCGACTTCCAATTTTAATGTGATGGGAGATGTTTCTGCAGCTTCCGCAAAATACATGAATACAATTCATTCTGCCAATGACTCGCTTGGAAAACTCTCCGATACTTACCAGGCAACAACCAAAGCAATTAACGATACACATATTACTTATGGGAAGATGGCAGAGTCGCTGTCAGTAATTGAATCCGGTGGAAAATCTTACCAGCAGCAGCTTGAGGTCCTTAACAAGAATCTCTCAGCATTGAACACTGTTTACGAACTTCAGCGTAAAGGAGCCGATGAGCACATTAAAGAATCTGATAATTTGCATAAAGGACTTCAGACCCTGGTTAAAGATCTGACAGATTCTGCAGGTGATACCAAAAAATATCGTGAACAAATTGTAAAACTTAACGACAATCTGACAGCACTTAATAACGTTTATGGGAACATGCTTGCTGCTATGAATGTTAAATAATATAACATTTAAATAACAAATTTAAACTACCTGAAAAATGGCTCACGAAAGGCTGTCTCCCCGGCAAAAGATGATCGGTATGATGTACCTGATACTTACCGCCATGCTTGCACTTAATGTGTCAAAGGAAGCCGTTGAAGCATTTAAGAAAGTTGATAAGAGTCTGACTACGACTATCGCAAACTACGTTATTAAGAATAACCTGATATACAGTGAATTTGACAGAGCTGCTGCTGAAAATCCCACAAAAGCCGGTAAGTTTAAAACAACTGCTTATGAAGTAAAAACTCGTGCTGACGAACTTTTTAACTATATCCAGGATCTTAAAATCGAAATTATTACAAAAGCCGAAGGTTCTGATACTCAGGCTGTAAAGGGGAGTGAAGTGTTTATTGAAGAAGTAAAGCGTATTGATGATAATAATACCCCCTCCGAAATTCTTATCGGAGCAAGCCAGAACGGTAAAGCCAATATTCTTAAAGCCCTTATAAACGATTATCGTGAATACCTGATAAGTACACTGGATGGAAAGAATACCACCGCGGAAGATGCACTTCGCAAAAGCCTTAACACCGACGATGGGCATGATCCTGACGGACAACCCACGCCATGGGAAAATATGACATTCCAGACGCTGCCTCTTGTTGCGGTTGTGACAATCCTTTCAAAAATGCAGGTCGATGTAAGGAACGGTGAGACAGAGGTGCTCAATCACCTTTATTCCCAGATTGATGCTGCTTCATTTAAGCTCAACAAACTGGTACCCATTGTAATTCCAAATTCAAACTATGTCACCCTTGGCAGCGATTACGAAGCCGCAGTATTTATTTCTGCTGCCGATACCACTCAGTTACCTGTGGTTACTGTTAATGGATCAGACCTTCCCATCGACGATGCTGGCAGGGGACTATATAAAGTAAGAGCTTCTTCTACCGGTTCAAAAACATGGGGAGGAATTATTTCTCTTAAAGCGCCTGACGGCTCCACAAAAACATACGATTTTAAATCATCTTATTATGTGGGGGAACCAAATGTAGTTGTTTCGCCAACAGCAATGAACGTGATGTATTACGGGATCCCAAATCCTATCGATGTTTCCGTTCCCGGGGTCAGCCCTGATAAAATTAGAATAAAAGTTGTAAATGGTTCTTTTACCTCTGAAAAAGTTAAAAACTCAAAAGGAGTTAACTTCAGGGGCAACTGGGCGGTAAAACCAAATGCTGTAGGCCAGAATGTACAGGTAATAGTCTCCGCTGAATCAGGAGGCAAACCATCAACTTACCCTCCGATTGAATTCAGGGTAAAACCAATTCCGCCGCCTACTGCTGTATTTGCAGGAAAGAATACCGGCAGTGTTCCCAAAAATACGGCCGCTGCACAAACAGGTGTTTATGCCTCTCTTCCTGACTTTGATTTTGACCTTGTTTACAAAGTTACAGGCTTTACAGTACTTTATACAGATAACAGGGGCGACTTTGAAGAAAAGAGTACAGGCAGTGCCCTGACACCTGATCAGAAAGGGCTGATTAACAGACTGGCGCGTGGGAAGAATTTATTTATAAAAGATATTAAAGCTCTCGCACCCGATGGAAGAACTCTTGATCTTAATCCAATAATTTTGAAGATTGACTAGAACAATAAATAGAACGACAATGAATAAAAAAATCTTTTTTGGACTTATCGCCTTTGCAGTATGCGGAATAGCAAATGCCCAGTCATTTGGAGATATTTACCAGAAATCAATACCAGACAACAAGAAGATAAACTACCCTTATCTTAGGGAGGCTGACGTGATCTGGTCGAAAAAAATATGGCGTCTTATTGACCTGAGGGAAAAAATCAATCAACCCCTGTACTATCCGACAAAAATTACGCAGGATGGAAGAAAAAGTCTGATTAATATTCTTCTTGAAGAGATTCAGGCAGGACGCCTGAGTGCTTTTTCAGCAATGGATTCTAACCTGCCGACAACCTATGGTGAGATAGAGACAAACATGGGGGCTACCACAAAGGTCCAGTCTATTCAGATTAATGCGGAAGGAGCCACAAGGGATACGACAATAACCGAATCTGCAAAGCCCGAGGAGGTAAAACAACTCCTGGTTTATGAAGAATGGTATTTTGATAAGAAATTGTCAAAACTCGATGTCAGGATAATTGGTATAATGCCTTACTGGATGGGGTATGACCAGGAAATGGGCCGTGCTCTCAGAAAACCTTTATTCTGGATAAAATATGATGATATCCGCGATATCCTGGCCAAGCATGAGGCATTTATTGCCAACAATGATGCTCAGAGGATTTCATTTGATGACCTCTTTATGCAAAGGAGATTCGGAAGTGTAATCTTCGGCGAATCCAATGTCTTTGATGACCGGCAGATAAATGATTATACCGTTGGAAAATACACTCTTTTTGAAGCTGAAAGAATCAAAACAGAACTTCTCAATTTCGAACATGACCTCTGGGAGTTTTAAGATACAAGAAAAAGAGGCTGTTGATGCAGCCTCTTTTTTTATTGGTATTTCTCCCCGGTAGTCTTCTTTACATCCTCCAGATAATTCTTAATGTTTTGCTCTTCATCCTTTTTTACAATTAACAGGACATTATCTGTATCAACTATAATAAAATCTTTAAGTCCCTGTATAACTGCTACTTTATTTGGTGCGATATTAAATATATTCCCTTTTGTGTCGTAAGAGAATACTTCACCGCTTACCTTAAGATTCCCTCTTTTGTCAATTTCAGAATGTTCATAAAGCGAACTCCAGGTACCAAGATCTGACCAGCCGATATCAGTACATATAACAAACACATTGTCTGCCTTTTCCATAATACCATAATCAATGGATATACTTTTGCATTCTATATATGTTTTACCTATAAACTTTTTTTCCTTCTCCGTACCATAAACGTCTTTCCCTTCACTAAAAGCAGAAAACACATCAGGGAGGTGCTTTTCGAATGCAGCCAGGATAGTCTTTAAGTTCCAGATAAAGATGCCGGAATTCCAGTAGAAGTCGCCACTCTCAAGGAACACCTTTGCCAATTCAAGATCCGGTTTTTCAGTAAATGTTTTGACTTTAAGAAGATTTTCAAAATCCTTTACAGGTTTTTTCTGGTCAGCCTGAATATATCCATATCCTGTTTCCGGGCGATCGGGCTTGATACCAAGAGTCAGTAATGCATTATGTTTTGAAGCAAACTCAAATCCCTTCTTAATGACTTCACAAAATTTATCTTCTTTTATTATAAGATGATCCGAGGGTGTTACCACTATCACGGCCTCAGGATTTTCCTTTAAAATCCTGAATGTACCATAAGCCAGGCAGGGAGCAGTATTTCTTCTGAACGGTTCTGCAAGTATATTGGCAGGATCGATATCAAGTTGTTCTGCAACGAGACTTTTATGGTCGGTGCTGGTTACAACAAAAATGTTTTCCTTTATACAGGTTGACCTGAACCGCCTATAAGTTTGCTGTAATAGTGTTTCTCCTTTTCCAAGAATATCAAGAAACTGTTTTGGCTTGTCCTGACGGCTCAGAGGCCAGAAACGACTTCCCACGCCACCAGCCATGATAATAGCATACCTGTTGTCCATAAGCAACAAACTTAATGTTAATACTGTTGTACAAAGATATAATTATTTTGTCCAATCCTGTTTTAAACAAGGCATAAGGAAATACCATAAATATTTGTAATTTTAATCCCTCGGAAAAATAAAGATGAACAAGTTTCTGACGCAACTGGGAAGTTATATTTTACTTCTTAAAAAGGTTTTTACAAAACCTGAAAAAACAATTGTCTACTATAATCAGACGATGAACGAGCTTGTTTACCTTGGCCTGAACTCAATCGGGATCGTTGCACTTATTTCATTTTTTATGGGTGCAGTAATTACACTTCAGACTGCTTATAATACTGAAAATCCCATATATCCGACATATCTGATCGGACTTGGCTGTCGTGATTCAATTTTACTCGAATTCTCATCTACTATTGTTGCACTGATTCTTGCCGGAAAAGTGGGTTCTAACATAGCTTCCGAGATCGGAACGATGAGGGTTACTGAACAGATCGACGCTCTTGAAATAATGGGTGTCAATTCTGCTTCCTACCTTATCCTTCCCAAAATAATTGCAACCCTTCTTTTCAATCCATTTCTAACACTGCTCAGTATTACAATAGGAATAGCAGGAGGATGGATGGCCGGAACTATGTCAGGAGTAATTACATCTGAAGATTTTATTTACGGGATCCAATATGGATTTATACCCTATTATGTCACATATGCTTTGATCAAGACTCTCTTTTTTGCATTTATTATTACAAGCGTATCTGCCTTTCAGGGTTATTACGTCGAAGGCGGCTCTCTTGAAGTAGGCCGGGCAAGTACAAAAGCAGTGGTTTACAGCAGTGTCCTTATCCTGCTTAGTAACGTAATTCTCACTCAACTTTTGTTATCATGATAAGAATCAACAACCTGAATAAGTCATTTAACGATCAGATAGTTTTAAGCAACATCTCGGTAACATTTGAACCCGGGATGACAAATCTTATAATAGGAAGAAGCGGTTCAGGCAAGACTGTTTTGCTTAAATCGATTGTGGGGCTTCATGAAATAGACAGTGGAGAAATATGGTATGATGATATCCTATTTAACAAGCTTGAATTTACCGGTAAAAAAGAGATAAGAAAAGAAATTGGCATGCTTTTCCAGGGAAGCGCTCTTTTTGACTCACGTACAGTGGAAGAGAATGTAAGATTCCCATTGGACATGTTTACTGATAAGAGCCCTGAAGAGAAAGAAGATCGTGTCAACTTCTGCCTGAACAGGGTTAATATAATTAATGCAAACAAACTATTCCCGTCGGAGTTATCAGGTGGTATGAAAAAAAGAGTTGCCATTGCCAGGGCGATTATACTTAATCCAAAGTATCTCTTTTGCGACGAACCAAATTCCGGCCTCGATCCACTTACCGCCATATTGATCGATGCTCTTATTAAAGAGCTCACTGAAGAGTATGCAATGACAACAATTGTTAATACGCATGATATGAATTCGGTAATGGAGATCGGCGAAAAGATCGTGTTTATCAGCGAAGGCATAAAATGCTGGGAAGGCAGTAAGCACGAGATCATGCATTCTGATTGTGATACCCTTAATGATTTTGTATTTGCAAATGCTCTCGCCAAGCAGCTAAGGGCAACATCTGCTTAGCTTACTATTTTCTCTTCTTGTCAACTTCTTCGTAATCGACATACTCCCCTATCTCTTTGGAAACTCCCTTGCTTTTTGAATCATTCTTAGTATTGCCACCATCTATTTTCTCATCAGGTTGGGGATCTTTTAAATATCTTACAAAAGATTTTAGCAACAGATATATTATCATGCTTACTAAAATGAACCGTATTAACAATATCATACCTTGTACATTAAATTTTATCCTTTACTTTTTATCCTTATCCGGCCGGTTTCCGAATACCAGATTAAATCCGGCTCTTGCATTCAATGTATCCCATTTATCGGGAAAAGAAAATGTATCACTTCCAAAATTTGCTTTGCTCCAGGCCAACGGGATGTTGTCGAGCAGAAAATAAAACTGGGCAAAAAGTCCTCTGATTGCAAGGCCAAAACCCAGGTGGTTATAACTCCTGTTGCAAGCTGTATATGCAAGAGTCGTCGAAAAGAAATTACCCAGGTTAAGGTTTGCTGATAAAGTAAGGGCTTCCCTTACCTGCCTGCCTGCCAGCTTACTGTAAGAAAGTAATCCTGCAGAAAATTTATCATTAAAAATATACTGACCTCCCAGGGTAATTCCTGAAGGAAGAATTGTTGTAAAAGGTTCAGCCGTCCTGTTAACTAAAATTGAGCTCCTGATTGAATCCACCATGCCCTCACTTATGTCACCAAAAGAAGCATTCCCATTATACACCTCTTCCATATTCAAACCGCTGAAATCAATATGCTCCTGAGTTTTCAGATTGACAAGGTCCGACTTCCATCTTATAAAACCAATGTCGGTCATAGCTGCAGAAGCAATAATTTTGTCCGTTATTTTAAATTGAGCCCCGATATCAAGTCCAAAACCCATGTTCCTTGTATTAGTCAAAAACCTTATTAAATCACCTGTTTTATTAAACCTGTCTTCATCCAGCCATAAGCTGTCTAGCTGATCATCGCTGGCAGAAACCGGGGAAGCTTTGACCGGACCACTGAAATTGAATGTTATATCAGAATCAAAAGTATGGGAATTATCATCAATCACATTTATGCTTAATTGATCATTTTTCACAGAAGCAGATGTAATACCAAATAGAAACTTGCCCTTTACACCTATTCGTACTTTGTCGGTAATAGACTTTGAGAATCCCATTCCTGCTTCGCGGTAATATTTAATATCAGCATTAAGTGCCGTCAGATCTAAATTAGTTCCATAATATTTATCATTCCCCCTGAAAGCAAGCTCAAAAAAATCACCCGGGATAACTATATTGCTTTTAAAATGATCGGTTACATCAAGAAAAACATAGAGCTTATTCCTCAAAGTAATCCCAAAACCTAACAGCTGAATGGATGCCTGCGTATCAAAATAGTTTAATTTTTTTATCCTGTCCATGAACTTGTCCACATCATAACCGGAGTTAATAAAAGGAACCGTTGATTCCGAAACCTCAAGGCCTTCTGTAAATAAATCGGAATAGTTAAAGACATTATTGGTAATATTAATATTGATACCCGAAATAACAGGCAAGCCGACATAAATGGAATTTGAGGGCCTTAATGCCGGATTTAAAAGATGGTTCTGGGGCAGATCCATAAAGTACAGAACCTGGTTGTTCTGTGCTGAAACAACAGAGGCGATGAATGCAATCAGTAATGATAAAAAGTATCTCGTTTTCACCGGCGTATTAATTATTTGATAGATGTATCCAACTTATAATTGTATAAAAATTTATCTGTTCCACCTACAATAAGGTGCCAGTCATTTCCGGATGTCAGTTTGCCAATAGAAAACATGGATGCTCCCCTGAGTGGGAAACCGTTCATAACTTCACCTTTTTTGTCTACCAGATAAATGAGCTTTTTATTAATATCAAACACTCCTATTTTCCGGTCGGTTGACGAGAAAATAAAATTAATCGGACCCCCAAGCTTATCAGAGCCGAAATCCTTGGTGAACATCGATTTTCTGTCATGGTCGTAAAGATACAATATACCCTTATCAATGAAAATGTATTCACCAAAACCATCCCCGTCAATGTCGAAATAGTCAAAGGAATGATCGGAGGAAAATGATCCGGGGTTGAATTTATTTACTTCCCCATCGAAAAATATATTCTGTACTGCTCCTTCAGGAGAAGTACAGACAAGCGACTGATTTGATCCTGTTGTTAATCTTATTGCTGATCCTCTTGCTTTTGTAACAGCATCATTCAGGTTAAGCCTTATATTGCCAAACCGGTCAAGAAAATATAATGAAGCTTCATCGGCAATAACTATAAACTCTTTCCCTGATATCCTGTAGAATCCGGCCTCTGAAGTCACAAAGCCCGCAGTCCTGAATGGCTTCCATCCTTTTACCACACTACCGCTTTTATCGTAGGAATAAAGCATTTTGTCCTCCCCGGCAATTATAAGCCTGTAAATGTTATTGTTATCATAATCGAAAAGGGCAAGTGAATTAGTTGCCGGTGATCTAAGTTTAACAGGATATCTTTCAATATAATTGCCGTTCCTGTCGAGAATATGCAGATGATTTTTGCCTGAGAATAAAATCTGATATTTGCCATTTTTATAATAATCTATCATATAAACCGTACTCATGATTCTCTCTTTAAGTGAGACTTTCCAAAGAACCCGTCCGGCTGCATTTATCAGGTAAGCATTGTTATTCATGTCCTGTATGAAAATCTCCTTTGCACCTGAAATGTGATTTTTAAAAAAGAAAGGTTTAATGCTTGCTGTTGTGTCGAGTAAGGTCTCCCATTCTGTTGTAGATTCTTCCACGATCTGATCTTTATAACTGACAGACAGGTTATTATATATCATCTCATTTATTGATGCCAACTGGAATCCGATTGACTGAACCCTATTAAGTGATGCTTTATTTGTACGGAGGCCGGAGATGATCTCCTCATTGAGATATTTTGCCAGATAATCTATGATGTGTGACGGATTACAATAAAGTAAATAACCCGACCTGGTCGGCAGGAGTTTCTCAAAATCGCGATATAACATATCATTAGCAAGGGTTTTGTTAAGGATATTATCGTATAAAAAGCGCGATAAAGTCAATTCCGAATTCCCGGTAATCATGAAATTATCATAAAAAGTAAAAAAAGAATCGGAAAATTCTGAAATACGGTCCGGCATTAGTATTGGAATAAGTCCCGCTTTGCCTGTATAATAAATAGGAATCTCTACCTGATCATCAGGCCGGAAGTACTTTGTTTTAATTTTTCCTTCAAAGTATTCCACAAGAATTTTTTCACATTGTACCCGATTTTTTAATTCTATGACGATTATAGAATTTTCACTGACAGGTTCAGTTTTTATTTCTATATAAGCTCGTGTTATCTCTTCTCCCAGATAAGGCTTAAGCTTTCTTGCAAGTATCACAGATCCTGACGGGAGGGAAATGTTACTTTTTCTCCCCGGTGCATCGGTTGTCATAACAATCGATTCAAAAATCGCTGTAGCAGCCGGAAGAACTTTATAAGATTTTAGTTCCCTCGGAAGAATATTCTTAAACCGGAATAAATATTCCGAGGGATCTGTACTTTCAATATAACCACTTATGGTAAACCCTTCATCGTTTATGATCAAATCTCCTCCTGCGGTTTCCCCCAGCTTAGCAATCCTGTCAGACATGAATTGGGCTTCCGGGGTAAAAAGTGATTTCAGAATTTTTGGAAGGTTGCTGAAGACAACAAAAATTTTGTCTTCATTTTTACCGGTGGAAAGGAGAACTTTTGAAAATCCGGGTGAATTTCTAATATCAGTCTCCGGTGCAGGCTGGGATAATGCCCTTTTGATCAGGTTCTGAGAGGTGCTGCATAAAAGCAGACCTGAACTTAAACAGACAAAAACAGTGTCAGGATTATTATCAAGACTGAAGGGCAGTTCAAAAAGACGTCTCCCGTTTATTGTCTGTTCGGAAATCTTGCCGGCACCAAATGACAAAAATGTTTCTTTTACCTGCCTTGAACTTATTTCGGAAGGTACAGTCATCGAAAGGAAAGGTGTAAGTTTTGCTTTCTCAGAAGGATGAAATGAAATCAGGGTTTTGGTCTCATGAAGAAATTTAATAAATTCGGGTTTGTTAAGCTGGTCAGCAACATATTTAAGTTTTGCATCAAAATCCCTGAACTCCTGTACTTTACCAATTTCAGAAAAAAGTCCTTTCCCAGTTGTAAGAGAATTAAAAAGACTCTGAATATCAACTGTTTCAATAACAAAACAGGCATCAGGAGCAATCGTTTTGTATGGATCGGTTAAAAGGCTCTTCCTGCTTTGATTTAGAAAATACCCAAGGAAGGTCAGCCCCAAAATGAGAATGACCAGTGAAATAATTGCAATGCGTTTACTCACTTTGAATCAATAAACTATTCATTAACGATGAATGCAGGATTAAAGTATCCTTTGCATTTAAGCTTCTTCAACCACCTTCCACCCTGTTGCATCAGCCCAGGCAAAAACAGGTTCTTTAAGGTCGCCAAAGAAAGTTACCCGATGCCAACCCCATTTATCCCACATGCTAAATAATTTTTCAAGATCCCCTGCAGGCTCGGCACATAATTTTGTCCTGCAGGCTCTGTCGTCAGGATCATTATCCACCGAAACAGCCTGATGAAACAAAATCTCTTTCCTCTCATTATTTATTTCAAGTGTGGTTGTCATATAATTCAGAGGGAGGATTGACTGAACTGAAGCTCCGCTTCTGTCCTCAGAATGGGTCATTATCCTGAAAGGGTTTTCTGTTCCATCAGGCCCGAAGACTTTATTTGAAGCAACACAATGAGCATAAATTATCTGCCGTTTCGAAGTATCGATAACCGGATCTGAAATGAATCCCGGGCGTCCCTTCGTCATGGTTGAAAATGCGAGCATTGTTGCTGTTGAGCTTACATCACATTCACATCCTCCTACAAGGCCTTCATTGCATAATTCATAGAAACCCAGACAGGGATAAGCATGGATGTGGCCTCCGTAAAATCCTCCAAGGCAGTTTATTGTAATAGCATTTGCCCCATGTTTTTGCAGAACTGATTTCATTCCGACATACATTGCTGCGGAAGTAAGAAGAGTCTCAGCAGAGACATCTTTTACCTCGAGTGCCGATTTCTGCCATTTCTCTGCAATTTCCCTGGTTTTGTCTTTATTGGCAGAACTCCAGGCTGCATTTACTTCTGAAAAGGGAATATATTCAACTGGTATGCCCATTACAGGGTCTGCCTTACCCGAACTTTGATCTTTTACGGCAAGAATCCTGGATTTGCCGAGACGTCTGAGGCCCTCCTCAGGAGATAATATATCCAGGTCATTCGGTTTAAGTGCGTATTTAGTCAGTGCCGGAGTGAGGCTTGTCCGGGATTTTGACACTGCGGAAACAAAGTCAGCCGTCGAGCCACCTTTCTTAATTATATTGAAACAGCTGACAGCAGCAAAAAGATCATCAATACGCGATGAAGCTACAAATCCAACGTTGGCAGTGCTATTTGTCAGAAAAGATGAATTGTAAACCAGAAACCCTCCGCTTCCACCAAATTGAAAGTCAGCATAAAGAACAGGTTTGCCGGTTTTGGCAATAGTCTGGATAACCTGATTCCAGCAATTCATCTGATAAACTATATATCCGTCAACCGGCGCCTGTTTATCAAGTTCAATAATTTTCGCAGCATCTTCAGGGCCCGTTGCTAATGAAGAAAGAAATTCCATGTCCTGAAAATGATCCCTGAGCGCAGTATTGACCTTTGTCATCACCGGATTAAAATCGAAACCGACATTTGGCCAATCGGGCTTTGTCTGAACCGGTCCATGAAGAGAATATAAAATTCGTATCCTCATTTTCCTGTTGTTTTTTCCTGATGAACAGGAAGAATGCAAACCTGCAATCGGAGCGAGGGCAAGGCAAGCGGCGCAAGCAGAGCAGGAAGAGATAAAATTTCTGCGCGTAACATTTGTCACAACTCTCCCGGAATAAGCAGTACTTTTAATTAAATAAGCTTTTTTCATAGTCTGTGCCATTTAGGTTCTTAGTGGTTACCAGGAATATCGTACTAAAATTAAAAATCTTTACTGTAAACAGGAAGACTGGAGGAGATTATTTGTAGTCGGGGAACAGGATTCCTGTTTAAAATATTTTGGCATGCTATTTGAACTGTATAATTGCACATGCAATCTCCCAAATATACTTGAATCTTCAAGGTCAGCCAGGTCAAAAACCTGGCTTTCATTTTTATGTCAGAAAGGCCTGTAACCAATTATTTCGCGTACATCTCTGATAGTTGCTGCTGCACTCGCTCTTGCTTTTTCTCCGCCTTCCCTGACAACCTTTGCAAGATATTTATTATCACCAAGAATTTCATTAATTCTTACCCTGATGGGATCGGTAATTTTAATTATATCTTCGGCAAGTTGTTTTTTAAGGTCGCCATACCTTATTTCGCACGAAG
>CAYPKL010000429.1:0-3410 GCA_964411285.1 uncultured Rikenellaceae bacterium | reverse complement strand
TATTATTGATCTGTTCTTCTGCAAAATTTCCTGCTCCCTTATCCTTAAGCATCCACAGGTATTCGTAATCCTCAATGCCTTCCCTGAGCATCTCAAACCTGATTGACGATACAGGTCCGACAACATCTTGCTGACCTGTATATCTTTTTGTATGGTCGCCGGGGTATATGAGGGAACCTTCACCATTCAGGACATAACCTCCGCTGCAATCGAAACCAGAAATGTATGTAACAGGATCAAGCCATGGATCAGGTGTCTGGTTCCAGAAATTGGCTGCCCAGTATAGGATACCGTTCATCTTGTACCGGGCTGTAATCCATGGAACCATAACAGGATCAAGTACCGGAGCATCAATGAAATAATTCGGCTGCGGATAGGCTTGGTCGCAGGAGATATACCAGGTTGCCTCACCTCCTCTTGCCTGCTCTTCTTTCAAAGCCTGTTTAACCTCAGGATCATTCAGACTATTTCCATGAACACAAAAATCATTTACATATCCGCGCAGCGTACCCCATTCAGTGTTATCTGTAACAGGAGATTCAGTTGCAAGAAAATGTACACCGGGAATTGCTTCATGAACAAGTTCCGCATACCTGCGAGTCTCTTCATAATCCTTCTTCGTATTTGGTTCATCAATGGGACTGTTAAAGACTAGCCTGTCTCTCCAGCCATTCTTTTTGAAATAGGCCTCAACCGCAGAAAGGTATGATTTGACTTTTTTATTGAATTCAGGAGAAAAAGGCTCTTCTTTGATATCAGCCTCCAGAGAATGCGGAACAGTTTCCAGAATCACCCTTTTCAGTTTCATTTTGTTAAGAAAATAGGCATACCTCTCATCATTGAATTTTACCTCAACATTTTCACCTTTTATAACCAGCTCAGGTACAAGCGGATCATTAAACCAGGTTTCCATCCTGTGCGATGAAAGGAACTCAAAGTAACTGAGGGAAAGCTGATCTATTTCAGGAGAAGAAGCCGGCTTGTTATAGAACCGTGCTATCTCTCCCTTTGATATATTAACATAGGTTATAAGATGAGTCTCCTCAGGAAGCGAGAATCCATACACCTCGACCTCAACACCAAGTGTTTCAAGGACTTTATCTAACTTTGTCACTGTAACAGTTCCTTTGTATATTCCTTTAGGTGTACCGGCAGGAATAAACACATCAACCCATACAGGTCTGTTTCCCACCACATGATATTGAGCCTGCATACTGAAAGGTTCCTTAAGCGGAGCGAGCGCATCGGGCCAGTAACCGGTGGCACCTATCGGGCTTGATACTGCATAGATCTGAATATAATGTTCAAGAAAAAGGCTCACCTGTTTCTGTGGAATAATTTTTCCTGCAGATGATTTCAAATCAGAAGCTTTTACAAAAAAACCTTCAGGTGCTTTTGGCCTCCAACCCGGAGGTACCGGGGCGCTTATTACAACCTGGAAAGGAACATGTTCATTACCGGCACCTGACACTTTTATGATCTTTTTATCTGCTGACCATACAGGGTTTGTGGTCTCAGGTTTATCAGCAGGACGTACCTTCTGCTCTCCGGGTACTGCCCATACTTTAACATCTTCATTACTTATTGCCGGCTGAGAGTTTACCTGAAATACCGGCAGGAAAATGAATAAAATGAATACTGCAGGGGCAACCTTAAAATACTTTAGCATGCCTGCTGTAATTTTTGAAAAGGAGGTAATTGTTTTCATGTTGATAGTTTTTAATATCTCATTTAACTTTATTTCCGTTCACGAAAAAATTCATTGCTTCAGGAGAACCATACATGATCTGAGAGTAAGCTTTCCCTGATCCTGGTCGTGTTTTTGGCACCTCCAGAAGTCTGGCGAACTTATAATCCCAGGCTTTTTGCAGGATCCGTAATTGTTCCGGGTCGCCCTTAAGGCTGATACTATTTACCAGTGCCATAATTGTCACTCCTATCTGGCTGATCGGACCAGTTGCAGGGCATGAAGTATAACGCCAGTCGCTTTTATTATCCATCCATGTATTATTATTGATATGGGTAACACCTCGACTTATCGACTCAGGAATGCGTTCATCGCCGGTAAGCTGGTAGTAATAACTCAGGCCGTTCAATCTGACCGATGTTATAAATCCTGCCTCACCAATATGCTTACGGGTTGTACAATCGCAATGACCCGGACTTAATTCATAGAGCCAGCCGCCGCAATTCGGATCCTGTTCTGCCAGTGCTTCATCGGCTATGTGACGCATGGCTTTAAGACAGCGATCATCAGGAGCTATTTTATATACTCCGGCCAGAGCCAGCATGCTCCAGCCATTAACCCGGCCTACATGGTTCCATCCCTTAAACTGGTATTTCCCATCCTCAGCCAGTCTCATAAGGTTATCACCTATTCTTTCAACAGTCTCCTTAATCCACGGATCACCTGTAAGAAGGTAATAATGAGCCATCCCGAGTGTGAAAATGTGTCCGAGGTTAAAGGGATCGAGACACAGATAGGGATCCTTGCTTTTATCCACACCCAACTCGTAATAGAGTTGTCTTATTTTTTCAACCGGATGAAAACCACCCACATGACCGATACTGTGTTCATGTACCATACCGGGTCTTGAGGGATAATCCTCAGCCTCCCATTGTGAGAAATATTCTTTAAGTTCCTGATTTACGAAATGAATTACATCTACTTCACTGTAATGACGTGCTGCCTGTTCGGCTACATGGAAATATTTGGGATCTCCTGTTCGTGCGAACTGGATAAGGATCTGCATGGGTGTATCATATTCATGGTTACCCCAGTTGCAGTTACGTTCGCCCCACCAGTCACCCCAGTTCATCGCTCCGTAATCGCGCTGCTCGCGTATTGAACGGCAATATCCTTCGAACAGGTTCTCAGCCCAGGCATCATATTGTTCCATTCCCTGGCTGCCGGCAGGGGCAATATATCCCCATTCGCCGGTAGCTATTGCCTGCGTCGGATCAACAGCCGGTACCAGGCTCATATTTACAGATCTGGCAAGGTTTTCACCATTACCCGAAAGATCCGCCCATACCTGCCAGCGACGGGACTGCCCCTCTCTCAGGCGATAGGAATCGCCTTCAAAAAGATAATCATGCTTATACCATGGCCCCATCTGTGAAAAAGTGCCTGCTTCAAACTCAGGAAAGAGACCGAGTCTGGCAATTTTTGAATCAACCTCAAGGCTTTTCGGCCATTGCTGCCAGAAATCACGAAGGGTAACAGCCATGGTCCCTTTACCGTCATTTAATTCCATCCACCCCGGAGCTTTCTCTCCGTTTCCGGAAGCTCCTTCAAAACTATATTTCTGGTCATCAACCTGGAATAACCTTACAGGTGAACCGGGAGCAGGGGAACCGGTCCAGCCCGGTGAGCCGCCGATAGATGCAAAACGTATCGGGTTAAGAGA
>CAYPKL010000428.1:0-6107 GCA_964411285.1 uncultured Rikenellaceae bacterium | reverse complement strand
TCAATGACCGGCTTACAAAACTTATCTGTTTTTTAGCTCCTCTGCTGTCGCTGTCATCAAGCATTGAGGAACGGTAAGAGTAAACAGCTTCAATTGTCATTTTATCAGAAGGAAGGTATTTTAATCTTATTTCTTTGCTTTTTGACCGGGATGGCGCGCTGCACCTGTACTTTAACCACGGATAATCCCGGAAGTCGCATCCGGCTGTTAAAAAGAGGTGTTTTGCTGCTTCAAAGGTGAAATTTGCAAATATCCCTTCGACATTTTCACCGGAAGAACTGCTGAAAGGACCTCTTCCGTGAAAAGCTGTGTACCCCGGTTCGTATTTTCTGTATAAAATGTTAAGGTTCAACCTGTCAGCAGGCCTGATGGAGGCTCCCTGGACAAAAGCGGTATTCCCGGCCAGGCAGGATGAAACCTCTCCAAAAAGGATCATTTTACCCAATATCGCTTTGTAATAAGCCGAAGCAACCTTATTGGTATTCCCTTCAAAATCATATAAATTCAGGGGATAAGACTTATCTGTTTTTACCGGAAGAGAAAAATCTGAGGTTGTCCATAACAATCCAAATCTGAATTTCTGAAGATTTAAGCTCAGATTTAAACCATATCCCGTTTCAGTCACAGCATCTTTTTTTTTGAGAGATGACTGGTTGTTATGAATTCCTGAAGAATAGAAAGATTCAATACAGTCATAAGTCATGCCGTCCGATGATCCTAGGGTTGCATCAATCTTATTTACAGAATAGAAAACAGAAAACGTGAATTTTTTATACTGTATCGTTGCTGCCGTACCACGGAAGAAGTTGTTTTCTCCGGCAGATGTATAGGGTTTTATTTCGTCACTGCCTGACAGGTAACCTGATGCGGTCAGCGACAGACCGGTTCTGAGCCCCGTGTTAATGTTTGTTCCCATGCCGAACCGCGCACTGAAATCACCGATGATAATACTTTTAAGTATTCCGGAACCGCTCCATGTAAGGTTTGCTGATAAAAAATCAGGGCGGGAAGGATTACCGGAAAAGTATTTTTCACCGCTGTCTTTTTCAGTCGTCAATCCAACGGAAAAACTGTTTGATGCCAGCTTATACCTGGTCATAATCTTTAAGGGAGATCCTAATCCGCGATTTTCTGATCCGGAGAGTCTGAAGGACAGGTTTGTCAGCAGGGAGCTTTTAAGCCCGGCTGAATCGGTAATTTGTACCTTTGTGTCATCCAATGAAACAAAGGGGATAATCATTTCAGTGAGTTCCCTGTCAAAACCGGGGATATTTATTATCTCAAATGCTGAAAATATTCTGCCTGTCGAGTGAACATAATCAGCCAACGATTTAACCTGAAAATCAGTGAGGAAGAAAAGGCGTGATAATTCATTCTCGTCAGCTGAATTTAACCTGACAGGTTTTTCGTTCAGTTCATGTAACCTTTCTATACATACTGCAACTGCTTCCGGATCAGTCTCGTCATCAGCCAGCTCTTCAGCAATCGATACTATAGTCTCAGAAAGATTACTTTCCTGAGCCGAAACATGTTGAGGGAGATAAAAAAAAAGTGAAATAAATGAATTTGTGATTAATAACAGTACAAAGGTTTTCATTTTACATATCTCAATGGATTTGAAATATTAATGAAGCCGAAGATGTAGTCCCAAGGGATTCATGGGTTGCAAATGCGAGATCAAGCCTGACAGATTTAAACTTATATCCGAATCCGAAACTGAACGAAGTGTTTTCACTTCTGAAACCACCCCTGAGCCAGAAATTTTTTGCTGCCTCATATTCGGCGCCAGTCATTAAAACCAGATTTTCCCCCATAGTCATGCCTAATCCTGCTGAAACAAAAAAAAGCCTGTTTAGATTAATGCCCGCTCCGGCACTTATTGATGAAGGGAGAGGGTTCTTCCTGATTGAATTTGGAACCGGGTTGAAAATATGAATCCCGATCCGGATATTATCTGAAGCTAAAATCATTAGACCTCCCTCAACAGTAATTGACTTGCTGTGAGTGTCGGTTCCCGGAGATTTTTCAGAAAAGTAATCGATCTGAACTCCAGCTGAGATTTTCTCTGATAGTTTCAATCCACATGCCAGGGCAGCAGTCTGCCTGGAAAAATCCTTATAGCCGAAATGGCTGTAAAGAGCTCCGAGCGATGCTTTGCCTGAGGGGATTATAACTCCGGCAGATCTGGTTCCCAGTTCTTTTATGCTGAACCTGTTTTCATAATTTAACCCAAAAGTGAGTGCGTTGTTTGACGGAAGTAATGCCTGGTTGCAGAAAGATGACCAAAAATCAGGTTTCATCACGCATGAATAGCCCATTCCGGATTCTGCGGCACCGGCTGAATATTGATAAGAATCAATGCCGGAAGCATTCAGAAAAAGGAAAAAAGATAAAACCGAAACAGATATTTTGTGCAGCGAGAACAACTGTTTCAAATTATACTTGTAAGATACAAAAAAAATCCGATCCTGATATGGGAATCGGATTAAATTTTTCAATTCTGTTTTTTACATGGATTTTACCTTTGTGCGACTTTGTGTTGTACTTTGCGATCCTTTGTGGTTTAAGTATTTAAAATTAACCACAAAGGTGCTCAAAGGTTAACTCAAAGGATCGCGAAGGGCTTTTTAGACAGCTTCATGACGTGGATTAAAAGAAGAGGCCTGGGGTGGAGATAATCAGTTAGTCTTATACGGATAACTGATCTTTTTCAGTTCCTCATTTGCTTCAACAATCTTCTTCTTTAACCCCTCCTTGTATTTTATAACCTCTTCCATGATTTCACTGTTTCCGGTGCCGATTATTTCTGCTGCAAGAATCCCGGCATTTTGAGCAGCATTTACTCCTACGGTGGCAACAGGAATTCCCGGAGGCATCTGCAGTATTGAAAATATTGAATCGAGTCCTTCGAGTGAAGCTTTGATGGGAACACCAATGACAGGAAGTGGTGTCATTGCTGCGATAACGCCTGGCAGATGAGCAGCCATCCCGGCAGCGGCTATTATTACCTTAATTCCACGGGCAGCAGCACCTTTTGAAAATTTTTCAACTTCTCCGGGAGTCCGGTGAGCTGAAAGGGCATTGATCTCAAATGGTATTTTAAAATCATTGAGTATCTGCGCTGTTTTCTCCATCACAGGCATATCGGATGTGCTTCCCATTATTATACTTACAAGTGGCTCCATGTAAAATATTTAAATTTAACTTCCTGATAAGGACAAAAATAAGCTATTATTTTCATATTTTCGCACCGGTTCATAATTCAAAAACGGTGGTTATGAAAGAAGTGCAGATCCTCGATAAGAAATTCAGGGAGTTTATCCCTGAACAGACAATTCAGGAAAGAATAAATGAAATTGCCGGTCAGATTAATCACGACTTTGAGGGCAGGGAGGTAGTCTTTGTAGGAATACTGAATGGCGCCTTTTTATTTGCCGCTGACTTATTCAGAAAGATTGACCTTAATGCCAGGATCACATTTATCAAGCTTGCATCATACACAGGAACAAGCTCTTCCGGGGCCATTAAGGAACTTATTGGCTGGAACGAAGATCTAAAGAATAAAACAGTGATTATTATTGAAGATATAGTTGATACAGGCATTACTCTTGAGCATACAGTAAATAATCTGATCATAAGAAATGTGACAGATGTCAAGATTGCAACTTTACTCCTTAAGCCCGACAGTTATAAAAAGAATATCCCTATTGATTATGCAGGGTTCGAGATACCTAATGATTTTGTGGTAGGTTATGGCCTTGACTACAATGGATTCGGACGCAACCTTCCTTCAGTCTATACGTTAATAGTGTGAAGGATGACAAAACTAAATCCGGAACTGTAAGAAGATGTTTAAAAATATATATTCCACATAATAATTAAAATCTATTTCTCTATGGTTAATTTTTTGATTTTTGGTCCTCCGGGTTCGGGAAAAGGGACACAGTCGGTTAAGCTGGCTGAAAAATTCAATCTTTCCCATCTTTCAACGGGCGATATGCTGCGGGCTGAAATTGCTGCAGGGACTGAATTGGGTAAAAAAATGAGTTCAATTATGTCTAAAGGCGAACTGGTCCCAGATGAAGTTGTTATTGAGATGATTGCAGCTAAAATCGACAGTACAAAAGGTTGTGCTGGTTTCCTTTTTGATGGGTTTCCACGGACTGTCTCACAGACCGCAGCTCTTGAAAAAATGTTGAATGACAGGGGAATGAAAATTGACAGTATGCTTGTATTGGACGTCGATCATGATGAACTCGTGAAAAGACTGATTCTGAGAGCAGAACAGTCAGGCCGGCCAGACGATAAAGATCCCGCGGTAATAGAGAACAGGATTGATGTTTATAAAGCCAAAACAGAGCCAATTATCGATTATTGTAAAGAAAGAGGAATATATCAGCCTGTTAACGGAGTAGGAACAATTGATGATATTTTCAGGAGGCTTTCAGCATTTATGAAAAAGCATCTTTAAAGCCTGAGCCCGGTTCGCCCCCCGACCCCCCTGAAGGGGGGCTAATATTTATTTTCTTGATTATGAACCCCCTTAAGGGGGCAGGGGGTAAAACAAGCTGATTGAGATAGTGAAAGAATTCACTCATATTTAAGTAAATTATGCCTGTATCGAACTTTGTTGATTATGTAAAGATCTATTGCCGCGCCGGAAACGGAGGAGCAGGCTCTGCCCATTTCAGGAGGGAAAAATTTATCCCCAAAGGCGGTCCTGATGGCGGAGATGGCGGGCGGGGAGGGCATATTATCTTAAGAGGAAATAACCAGATGTGGACGCTTCTCCACCTGCGATACCGCAGGCACATATTTGCAGATAATGGTATAGCCGGAGGTTCGCAACAATCAACCGGAGCTGATGGTGACGATATTATTGTAGAAGTGCCGCTTGGTACAATTGCAAAAAAAGAGAATACAGATATTGTTCTGTTTGAAATAACTGATCATGGTGATCAGAAAATTCTGGCAAAAGGAGGCCGCGGCGGCCAGGGAAACACCCACTTTAAATCGGCAACACACCAGACACCACGCTATGCCCAGCCAGGTGAAACCGGAGAAGAAGATGCATTTATTCTTGAATTAAAAGTTCTGGCCGATGTGGGACTGGTAGGATTCCCGAATGCCGGAAAGTCAACCCTATTATCTGTAGTCTCAGCTGCAAAACCAAAAATTGCAGACTATCCTTTCACGACCCTTGTCCCTAACCTGGGAATTGTTTCATACCGGGACGATAAATCATTTGTGATGGCTGATATTCCCGGTATAATTGAAGGCGCTCATGAAGGCAAGGGATTGGGTGTCAGGTTTTTAAGGCATATTGAAAGAAACTCGATGCTCATCTTTATGATCCCTGCTGACAGTAAAAATATTAAAGATGAATATAACATCCTGCTTAACGAGCTGGAGATGTATAGTCCTGAACTACTCGATAAAAAACGAATACTTGTTATTTCCAAGTCCGATATGCTTGATGATGAACTTAAAAATGAAATCAGACTCGACCTCCCTGATATCTCAAGAGTTTTCATTTCATCTGTAACCGGAGAAGGAATCAGTTCTCTTAAAGATATGATATGGAAAACATTGAATAACTTCTGATTTCGATGATTGAGAAACTTGACCAGCAGTTTTTTTTATTTCTGAATTCTCATAATTCTCCTTTCTGGGATAGTGTTATGTATTTTCTAAGCATGAAGCTGGTATGGGTTCCTTTATACCTGGCAATCCTCATTTATCTGGGCTTAAAATACGAACGGAAAATACTGGTAATCCTGATTTTCATGGTTATAGCGGTAGTGCTGACAGATCAGATATCCGTTCTTGTCAAGAATAGTGTCGACCGTTTACGACCCTGCCATGAACCAGCTTTGCAGGGACTTGTTCACCTTGTAAAAGGAGAGTGTGGCGGCGCCTATGGATTTGTTTCTTCCCATGCTGCAAACTCGTTCAATGTTGCCTTATTAAGCCTTATGTTCATAAATATAAAATGGTATTCGGTAAGCATCATTATATGGGCCGCCTTAATAAGTTACAGCAGAATCTACCTGGGTGTTCATTATCCGGGGGATGTCCTTTTCGGTGCACTGCTCGGATCATTGATC
>CAYPKL010000427.1:0-3374 GCA_964411285.1 uncultured Rikenellaceae bacterium | reverse complement strand
ATATTAAGTTTAATAGTTGTAGAAGACTATTTTTCCATGTTCCAATAATCCTTCAGATTTGACCAATGTCGTCAGGGAAGCACAGTTAAATCCCCTTCACTTCATATTCAAATATCTTTATGCCGGGTGGATTGTTGTACTTGATCCCTTCTGTTTCAACATATTTTACAAAGTCATCTTCATTATTGTTCACTTCTCCAAAACTCCATCCATCGACAGCCATATATTCATAGGAAAATTCCCTTGTCTTAGGTATTTGAAAGAGATGATTACCCCCGTAGTTTTTGATCGCGACATATTTGGGTTTAAACTGATCCCTGACTATAAGGCCTATACCTTCCCAGGGAACAACAAGAACGGAATCTCCAATATCTTCATCGGGTATACGGGCAGGTATATCCCTTCCCATAGATATCACCATTCCCCCTTTGTTTATAGATTTATATTCCTGCATAATCCTGCGAATACCGGCTCCAAACATGACATCAGAAGAAGGAGGAAAAAATTTATTAAAATTCACCCTTACAGTACACCAGCTTTTGTCTGCAATTGTTGTATAATATTGATCCAGCTCATAAAAGCCCTGCCCCGAGTTCCAATTCCTGGTAGTCACTCTAATTATGCTTCTGAGCGGTCCGTTTACTATTACATCATAGGAAAAACGTGTATCCTTTATAGGTCCCATATCCTTTGCAGGTGAATAACAGGCACGTGCAGGGTTTTCAGGATCAACGGGATTTTCAAAAATACACATTCCACCTGCTCCGAAAGTTTTTGCTACCGTCATAATATCAGTACCCATTTCCCAGGGCATATAATATCCCGAGAGGTTTGTGGAGTATTCATAATAGGCTGTCAGCATGGGCGCCCGCTTGCCATGAAGATCTAAATCATGCGGGTACCAGAGCTTCCAGCCTATATTCTTTGATTCAAACAGTGGTATCGTATGCCTGCCATAATTGGCGATGGCAGCATGGACCTTGTGCGGATAGAGCCCCCTCTCATAGGTATCAACATAAATATAGAAGTCACGGGTCTCACCAGGTTCCAGGTTTGTAATGAAAAAAATCTCGTCCCAGATTCCATCCTTGTCAATATCATCCAGTTGAAGTTCAACGGCATGTCCATTTGTTTCTTTGTTTTTGACATAACCTCCCATCTTTTTAAGATCTTCGGCTGTGGGCACAGGATTCTCTGGCAAATTCGGATCCACCACAGCAACCCATCGTTCAGGAATATTCTGAAAAGGCAACTGTGTGCGATCAATAACTACAGGTTGATCTATAAGCAGTATTTTCAATGGATTAGTGATTCTAACCTTGATCCGGTGCTGAGGTACGAAATTTCCTTCAGTGTACCAGCCATTTTCAGATGATTTCTGGCTGCTGGCCTGAAGAAAGGACAATACCGCAATGCATAGGATCAGTCTTTTCAAAAAGCTATAATACGTTTTTCTGAGAAGTCCGGTTTGCATTTTTCCCCCTTTTGTGTTTTTCGATTTCAGATTGATAGATTATCCCCACCAGGGTTCATCCTTAGGAAGGTGACGTTTAAGAAAAGACTCATCTATATCGAGGCCGAGGCCTGGTTTATCCTGCATGTAGAGAATCCCATTCCTTAGTACCGGGGGGGCTCCTGCTGCCATCTGTTCAAGTATGCGGCCCTGACGACCCAGCCTGCTCTCCGATCTGTAAAAATTTTGTATAGCCATGGAAAGATGGGCTGAGGCATATGTCCTGACCAGCGATCCTACATTGTGAAGAGAAACAGGAGTTCTTGTCAGGGCAGCATAATCGGCTATTTTCATACAACCTGTAAATCCTCCGGCGAAAGAGATATCCGGGTGTACAAAATCAACTGCTCCTGAATCAAGGAACTCTTTGAACTGCCTGACCGTTTCGAGTTTTTCCCCTGTCTGCACAGGTAACCTTGTACCCCGCTTTAATTCCACCCATCCATTGGAGAAAGGCACATTCAAAGGATCTTCTATAAAAAGAACATTTAAAGGAAGCACGGTATTTGCAATTGCAATAGCGCTTGGAGTGTCGAACTCATTATGACAATGAACTGCAATATCGAGAGAATCACCGGCGGCCTCGCGGATGTTAGTAAAACCCTGATAAAGTTTCCTGAGCTCTGCAGGTGAAACTGTGGGATGGAAAGGTGCCTGAACAGGGAAACACTGGCTGGCATTGATCTTGAAAGTTGTAAATCCCTCCGGTTGTTGCTTCACATATTCAACCCACTTACGGCAGGAAGCAGGATCGAGCATATTTTCGATCGCATCTCCATGCGAATACATTGGACATCCGTCACGGAACGGGCCACCCAGGAGTTTATATACCGGCAGGTCAAGGATCTTTCCCGCAAGATCCCACAGGGCAATATCAACGCCTGAAATCAGACCAACAGGCGCCATTATTGGATGTTGAGGTGATGACATCTGATAGAAAAGACGTCCTATCTCAAGGGGATCGTCACCTATAAAAAACCCTTTTTCGAGAAGGTACGCCCTGGCTACCTTAGCACTGACACCTGCTTCACCATAACCGACAAAGCCTGCATCTGTCTCTATCTTTATAAGACAACCATCACCCTGAAAGTCCAGCTGCATTGCTTTCATACCTGTGATCCGGACTTGATTCCTGAGAGGTGCGGAGAATGTATAATAATTGCTCAGCCAAAGGCCGGCAGGGATAGCCATAAGCTTACCAAGAAAGTTTCTCCTTGAATAATTGTTCATTTTATCGGATATTTAATTTGTATTATAACATTAAAATAAGTAAACCAGTTAGGTTGTCAACCAGGAATTGTCCCGGATGGATGGGATTAGCATAATTGAATTACTCTTATTCCTTAGAATTTATTGGATAGCTCACACGGACAATTCTGCCATCATGGTAAATGGTCCATAAGAGGTCACTGTTTGGAGCAGGAAAATAACTTTCAAAGGTTGTACGGGTCGATTGAATAACAGGAACAGGCATATTTTTAGGAAAATCTGCCTGGGTTAATCCAATATCCGACAAACTGGAAGAATAGGTATTATTTTTTGTGAAATACTCCTTCTCTGCATAATGGATTTTTCTTAAAGCCCACTTTAAGCTGAGGTCTGAATCAGGCACATATGCTTCTGAACCTTCTCCTGCCAGCATGGACGAAAACTGCACAACCTCCCACATCTCAGGCATATGAATATCATTACGATTCTGAGGCGACCATACCCACTGATCCGGAAGATAGTTTTTTGAGGTTCCCGGATCGATCTCATTTTTATACTTCCCATTCTCAACCACGGTACGCCATTCAATTCTGTAAAAATTCATTCTCCACTGATCACCGGCTTTTGGTATGCTTGCTCCCCATGCATATTC
>CAYPKL010000426.1:0-4043 GCA_964411285.1 uncultured Rikenellaceae bacterium | reverse complement strand
CGCGGCCTTATCCCTGCCTGAAAAATCCGAAATTCACAATAGATTTTATTACGGCTATATAAATTTGAAATGGCCCCAGGATAATTTCCTGCGATAGTTGCTATCTTTATTTTTTAAGTTCAATTTTCTTAAATTCATTTTTACTATGTCAGGAAGTTATACTGGTATGCGGGTAATATCGATTCTTATATTATTTCCGATTTTTACTTTATCCTATTCTCAGTCAAAAGGGCTTAAGACTATTACGGAAAAGGAGCTGAAATATCATCTTGAATTCCTTGGGGCTCCTGAATTCAGAGGGAGGGAGACGCCATCTCCCGAGCTTGAAATTGCAACTCTTTATATCGGGAACTGGGCAAAAAGTGCCGGTTTGAAACCATTAATGAAAGATGGCTCATTTTATCAGTCAGTACCTCTTACTGTCACTTCAGTTTTTCAACCCAACACCAGAATAAGGATCTCAGGAGGCGGAGCAGAAAAGATATATTATTTTGGCAAAGGATTTGGCGGAAATTTTTTAGTCAGTGGTTCCTATTCAGGGGATATAGTTTTTGCCGGACTTGGGATAAGTGATCCGCAAACCGGATGGGATGACCTGAAGGATCTCGATCTGACAGGAAAAATCGTTATCCTTTTAGATGCAGAGCGTTCTGATTTTAAGAATAAACTTGGTTCAACATGGGCTTCCAGGCTTAATTCCAGATTAGCAGTAATCAGGAGCAGGGGTGCTTTGGCAGTTTTTTCAATTGTCAGTCCTGAAAGGGAAAAACGACAAATGCAGGGGGTCAACATTTTTGATTATATCCCTACAGGCAGATTAGGTACCATTTTTGACTCGCAAAGAACCAGTTTCCCATCTTCCTCTGAGCAAAAGAAGAGCCGGGAAACAAACCGTCCGGCTCCCCCGTTTGAAAAGGCCGAGATAAGTCATGAACTTGCCGCTGATATTCTTGGATTATCAAAAAGTGAAATCGGCGGAATGTTTGAGATGATAAGAAGCGGGAAACAGGTAGCCTCAAAAGAAATATCCGGAATAAATGTAAGGCTCGATGTTGAGACACTCTCTTTTCAGTCAACTTCACGCAATGTGGTAGCAGTTGTGGAAGGGTCCGATCCTGTTTTGAAAAATGAATATGTTGTAGTCTGCGGTCACCATGATGCCCGCGGGATTGATGACGGCGAAATAATTGCCGGTGCTGACGACAATGGTACGGCAGCAGTTGCCCTTATGGAAATCGGGCAGGCGTTAGTGGCGGAGAGACCAAAGCGGTCAGTTATACTGGCATGGGTAACCGGCGAGGAACAGGGAATGAACGGATCACATTATTTTATAAATAACTGTCCGGTACCAGTTGAAAAGATCAGCGCATGCCTCGATATGGACATGCTGGGACGCAACAATCCCGACAGTTTATACCTTATAGCATCCGATCTGCTCAGTTCTGAACTTGATGCGTCGATCAACAGCGTTAATAAGAAATCCGGGATTAATTTCGGATTTGATTACAGGTATTCAAACCTCACCCATCCTCAGAGGGTATATTTCCGGAGTGATCATTACCCTTTCCTGAGGTTTGGGATTCCTTCTGTCTGGATATTTTGCGGCTTCACATTTGATTATCATACACAAAGGGATGTCCCTGAATTCATTGATTATAAAAAATTCCTGAAGGCAACAAAGCTTGTTTATCTGACAGCCTTCGACATAGGTAATAAGGAGGCTCTGTTAAAGCTTGATGTCAATCCGGCAGTCACTTCGCGGGGTAAGCATAATCTGAGAGAGAAAAGTCTGTTTGAGCCGGCAATGGCAGAAAAGTAATATTAATATATATAATTGATTTGCTGCAAGAATTTTTATTTCAGAGGAATGACAAATATGCTTATGCTGACAGGCCTGATTGTCAGGGATGACAAAGAGTTTTGAGCTTCAGGTCCTTTTATGCTGACAGCAGGTTCCTCTCCAGGCTCATTGGTCGACATTTCATCAATGCCATCGACCTTCCATTCCTCTATCTTGCCCGCGATTTCTGCTCCGTTTACTGATAGCGGTACTTTTAATTCATCATAGGTTGGATTGACAACCGAAACAGTAAGGGTATCACCGCCTGCAGTAAGAGTTGCAGCAACATCAAGGGGGCGCGTTTCACCGGTTACTTCAACCGGTATTGTACCAAACCTGTGACGGTAAAGCTTCATCACCATCCCGGTGGCATCAAGAACGGCATCCGTTGTATTGGTTTTCAACGCTCCTATTACATTCACAGTCTGGGCATAGTTTGCCATGTAAATGATATCGGTGTTTTTTGAGTACTCGTTAAATCCGGCCGCAATACCCATTGCGTCGCGCATATAGTAACGGGTGCCAAGCTCGCCATATATATGCGGCCCGTACCAGTAATTCCATTCATCCATACAGATACGGATATCTTTGCCCTGCAGTGAAGGGATCTCCTTCCTGTAAAGCCGGTGGGCTTCAGCTTTTTCCCTGATGGCATCAGGGATCTGCCTTACATGTGTCATCAGCCCTCCGCCGTTCGCTTCACCACGGTAAAAGTGTTCACTTATAAAATCCATGTTCTCTGAACAGTTTGAAAGCACCATCCGGTCCCATTCGCCAAGGTCGCCCACAGCGATGATCTTGATTTCAGGATCAACAGATCTCATTGCAGATACAAAAGCATTATGCTTATTTACGAAAGATTCTGTGGGAAGATGTCCGAGCTGCCAGTCGCCATACATCTCATTCCCGATTGACCACCATTTCACCTTCCATGGATCTGCAGAACCATTGGAGCTTCTTAATTTACCCATTGGGGTATCAGCAGAACCATTGCAGTACTCAACCTCCTGTTGTGCCAGGGTATAGTCGCCCAGTCCGGCATTAACAGCTATATAAGGTTCAGTATTGATCAGTTTACAGAATGTCATGAATTCATGGATCCCGACATCATTATGTTCCACTCCCATCCACGCGGGATTTTTCCTGGGAGGTCTTTTATCACGCTCGCCGATGCCATCCTTCCAGTTATAACCGCTAACGAAGTTGCCGCCGGGCCATCTGTAAACCGGGGAATTAAGCTCCCGTAAAAGGGCAATGACATCAGCCCGGAAACCTTCAATATTGTCGGCAGGCATTAGTGAAACAGTTCCGATCCATAATTTGCCTTTCCCTTCAGGCGTGATCGTAAGGGTTACATCATGCGATTTAACCGGAATTTTAAAATCAAGAGGATAAGATTTATAAATTCCGGTCAGTCCGGTTATTGATGTCCCTACCGATTCACCCTCTTTATTACCCCACGACAGGGTTACAGATGCAGAGAGATTGTTGCCTGTACCCTTAAGCACAATATGCCCCATGACATTAATCCCTGTCCTGACTCCAAGATTTTTCTGCACCAGGGATGCATCAGATGTTCCATCACTTGTGATCACCGGTGTATGTCCGCCCACATAGGGATCAACAGTATCAACCGAGAAGTTCTTTTCCTCACCTTCAATAAACCATGGAGAGTCCGCTTCAGCAGGTTTATACCAGAATTTGCGGTCATTCACCATTTCCGACCAGATGCCTCCATAAATGCATCTGCCAAGATGCTCAATGAACTGTCCGTAAATGTAAACAGGCATCGGTTCTGATTTTTTAGTCACATCAACTTCCAAAGTTGTTGCAATTTTCTCCTCTGAAAGAAGTTCAAGCGACATATCATCAAACCAGACCCTGCCTTTAGCTTTACCTACATCATTAAGGCGGCACTCAATTGTTGCGCCATCGTTGCCTCCGGTAGAAAATTCGCAGGTTACCTTTGTCCATTCATTATCACCTGCAAACCCCTTATATTCGGTTTTCACTCCACTGATATTAAATCCAGCTCCCTTACCCTCCGGGATAACGATTCCCCGTGTACGTATCCATCCTGTAAAACGGTAATCAGCCCATGGTTTAAGGAGAACCTTTGTGTACCAGATTCCCTCAGTAAAAGCGGGAGCATTGATAAAGAGACTCTTAGTCCCTTCATGAGCTATGTTATCGTAAAAATGGA
>CAYPKL010000425.1:0-4535 GCA_964411285.1 uncultured Rikenellaceae bacterium | reverse complement strand
GGGGCTTAGAGTTCCTTTGCCGACAATGGTTTTGAATGATATTGATGATGATCTGTATACGCTTCCGGAAATGAAAATTGCCGATGAAATACTCAGGGAAGTATATAACAAAGCCGGAGCTTCAGAGAAATACAAGTGTTCGTTTTACCCGGGGCCTCACAAGTTTGATGCCTCGATGCAGGCAGAGGCTTTTAACTGGTTCGACAGGTGGCTGAAATAAAAAGGTTGAATTAGCAGCCGGATTTTTTTCAGGAAATCTTCTTAACTCCAATACCCGGTCTGTCCGGTAATGTAACTTTTCCTTCAACTATTTTTATTCCGTCGAAGACATCATTGCTTATCAGCAGATTTCCGTCAAGATCGCACCAGTCGACCAGAGGCGACAGCTGGGCAGCTGCTGTAACGGCACATGAGGTTTCGGTCATGCATCCGATCATTACCTTCATTCCAAGTCCCCTTGCGACATTTATCATATTCCTTGCAGCATTCAGTCCCCCGCATTTCATCAGCTTAATGTTGACGCCGGAATAGATATCCTTCTGGTCGAGGATATCATTTGCATTCTGGATAGCTTCATCTCCGACTATGGGAATCGGACTTCTCTCCCTGAGCCATGCTAAATCATCCTTCTGCGATTTCGGCATCGGCTGTTCGAGGAAGATTATACCTTTCTCATGTAACCAGTTTGCCATCTCGAGGGAATGGTTTTTATCTGTCCATCCCTGGTTCACATCAACACACAAAGGTCTGTCAGTCAGAGATCTGATTATTTCGATCATCTGTCTGTCATTTTCCCTTCCCAGCTTGACTTTCAGCACTTTGTAAGGGGCTGCTTCTTCAACCTTCTGTTTTATCACATCGGGAGCATCGAGCCCTATGGTAAAGCTTGTAAGAGGGGTCTTTGAAGGATTAAGGCCAAACAGCCTGTAACATGGCTGTTTAAGGATTTTGCCCAGCAGATCATGCAAAGCTATGTCAATTGAAGCTTTTGCCGCATAATTGCCTGGCATTACGGAATCGACATAGCTGAGGATATCCTCTGTAAGGAAAGGATCGGAAAACTGTGAAAGGTTTACCGAAGAGAGAAATTTCAAAACACTCTCGTGGCTTTCACCCAGGTATGGCGGCATAGATGCCTCCCCATAACCTGTTATCCCCTCGAATTCAAGTTCGGTCAGTACAACGGGAGTCGTTGTCCGCGAGCTTGTTGCGAGTGTGAATGCATGCCTTAGCTGAAGTGTATATGGAGTAAAACGCAACTGAAGCTTTCCGGAGAGTTTCTTTTTATTGCCGGTTTTTGAAAGACCAGGGATTGCTGATCCCGGATAGCTGTTCAGGAATGCTCCGCCAATCAGACCCGAACTGTATTTAAGGAATGTTCTTTTATTCATGATTTGATATCATTTATACCAGTTATGTCCTGCAACCGGTTGAATTCCCTTATCAAAATCTGCTCCGATGATCCTTCTGGCGCCAAGGTAAGAGTTCCTCCGGTATTTGCTGAAATTGGACCTTGTCGAATCAAGACTGTTGACAGTTATCATTCCTGAAGCATTAATATATTCAGTATCGCCAATATACATTGCAACATGAGTTGGTTTTGGCTTGCCATCCCTGACTGATCCGAAGAAAAGAAGATCGCCTGCCTTCAATGAACCAATGCCGGCTGTTTTGCTTATTTCTGTTCCGTGCCTGAACTGGAGCGAGGCGTCTCTTGCCAGTATAATACCATTCATGTAATATACTGTTTTGGTAAATCCACTGCAGTCCATTCCCTTCACTGATGTTCCTCCCCAGAGATAAGGAATACCTGTAAGCGATTCAGCTGTTGAAACCAGGTTCTCCGGTTTAAGATACTTACTTACCGTCAGCTCATCAAGTAAGATGGCTTTGTTCTCAGGTATCAGGCCGGCCCGACCGTCAGGTAATGTTACTGAATAATCACCATTCTTCCTTCCCCCTGTTTTAAGAATGCAGCCTGCAACTATATCTGAGATTACTTTGCTTTTATCATTGTCTTTGTAAATATCTCCTGTTTTTCCAGTAATAAAGATCCTGGATGAAGATTTCCATGCGGAATAATCTTCATCGTTCATTGTGACGATAATATCGCTGTCGGTCCAGCCGATATATCTGTCGGGGGTCTGGATCAGGAACCATCCATCCTCTTTTTTAAGTATCCTTACCGGAGTGCCCATCAATGCCTGGGAAGTTATCTCGGCAGCATAGGATGTAGCTGATCTTATGTTACAGTTACTTACGTTTACCAGTCCCCATCGTTCTTTAATTGAAGCACTATCGGGTAAAAGGATCAGGCTGTCAATAAAAATGACCTCTTTGCTTTTCAGAAAATCCAAAACATTCCTCCTGGCTTCTTTAATATCCGTTTCGCCTTTCAGGATTAGATCATTCATGGATGAATAAAGGCTGACATCATAAATCCCTTCCCTTTTATCCGGGACCCATTTCAAGCCTATTGAATCGATTTCATTATTGAACAGGTCTGCTGCCGGTTGCTTGCAGCCCTGAACAAGAGTTAAAAGAAGCGGTCCGTAAATCAGGAATGATAATATCCCTGGCATTTTTCTGGATTTCATGATCTGGTTATTCTGTTAGCAGTAATTCCGGCTTCCGGGCCGTTGTTTTTTTCTTTGTAAGATAATCGATCTTCATGTTGTACTCCCACTGGTCGAAATAGAGATTTCCACCGGACCATTCTGCTTCACCGCGCTGAAAATCGAGCGGCTCGCTTCTGAAGAACTTTTTAACCGGGAAAAGAGATCCTGCAACGCCATCATTGACAATAAGCCTGTACGAATCAATCCCCGACATATAAAAATCCCTTACTTTCATGTTATCCGAATATTGAAGTCCGTACGACATATCGACAGGTATCCATCCTGCACCTTCAAAATAAACTTCACACCAGTCGTGCAGGTTTTCATCTCCCGGAGGCATCATCCACCCGCTCTGCCATCTTACCGGTATCCCTTTATACCTGAGCATCGACATAAGAAGGAAGGTTTGCATACCGCAATCACCCCTCCTGTTTTTAATAACATATTCAGGGATATTCGGGATTATTGAATATTCAAGAGCTCCTGCCCATGGGATATTTGCATCGATCCAGCAATAGAGCTTTTTCAGTATTTCAAATGGTCTTGATTCGGAACCTGTAATTAAATCGGTAAGATGACGGACAGTATCAGTAAAACAGATATCAGGCAGTTGCTCTGCCGTATACTTTTTATACAGATCGCTGTTCCTGTCATAAGGAAGTATTTTGATCTTAGCAGGATCAAAATATTGTCCCGATGACTGATAGCTGAATGAAACCATGAACCGGGTTGGGATACCCCTGACAGCTTTTGCTTCCATATAAATTGTCCTGTGTGTGACTGTATCAGGAGCGATAACATAATTCTCATCTGATGCTGAAATGAATCTGATATTTTTTTGCCGTTGCTGGTTTTCCTTTGGATAAGGGAGCCAGCATCTGACGGTTTCTCCTTCAGGAACAGCGTCAGGATCGACGGTCAGGCTATATTCGATTATCATTTCCACCGGGACGACCGGATCAAAATGATTTTCCGAAGCTTTAATGATTGAGCTTATATTATTGTACCGGAGGATCATTCCGGGTTCTTTGGAGTTCAATGAATCGTAATAAGCTCTCTGAAAGTTAAAATTCTTAATAAGCTTCAGGTTGGAGGCTGCCCGTCTGAAATACCTTTTTTCACCATTTATGACCCTGCTGTCAATCCAGTTCATTTTCTCCCAGGACTCCATTTCTTCCAGTGTGAAATCACCGGTCTTCTCTTTTAGCTGTGAAATAAAAACATTTTCCGGAACAGAAAAATCAATTTCTATTCTCCTGGCAATTTCTGTCAGGGAATCGGCTTTGGCAATCAGTTCTTTTTGTCCGGGGAATTCTTTTTTCAGGGAGTCAGCAAGTACCGGCACTTCTGCAAAATTACCAACAGCAAAGTCGTTTTCTATTTGTTTCAGAATAGTATCTGCATCCTGTACCTGGCTGCAGGCGGATAAAAAGATCACACATACCGAAATGACAAGAAATCGGGTAGTATTCATAGTTCAGGGTTTACCGCGGTAAATTTAAAAAATCATTACTTCAGGGAATCCCTGTTTTTGTAAATTTTTGTTATTGCATTTACAATATCGTCCATGTCGGCTTTGGTGCCAAGCAGAATGCTCTGGTAGAAAGCAACTGCCTGATCGCACAGCTGGTCGTTACCTGGCAGAACGTTCTGTTCACGCCACTGTTTAAGCCTTGCTTCGGAGAAGAGTCTCTTATAGCCTCTCGAATTAAATGCTTCCTCCATCAGACCGTCCTTATTCTGTTTTCCATACCCACCCTGTGCCGGAATACCTTCTGCATTAAGAGCTTCGATAAACTTCTCCTTAGGGATATTGTTGAACTGTTCCTTGATATATCTGAAAGGATAGAGGTGGTAGACAGCCCTGGTGGCGCCATTTGCCGGTTTGTAAGGTATTATCCCGGGTATTTCTTTAAG
>CAYPKL010000424.1:0-6177 GCA_964411285.1 uncultured Rikenellaceae bacterium | reverse complement strand
TGCTTATTGGTACAACCTGACCCAGTCAACAGTCATGTTTATCGGGAGTTCTTCCGGATTGGTTATCTTCCCCGGCCATTCATGTTCCATTTGCTGATCGATCAACAGGTAGAAAGGCTGGTCAAACGGCCACTGATAGGTGCCTCCTCCCGGAACCTTTGGATACACATACGATTCGATCCCGTTGATGGCATAAACAAGCTTGTCGGGATACCAGCTTACGCTATACACATTATAGTCATCAGGATTGATCTTTGCTGTTGTGGATTTTTTGGGTTCGGTCTGCTTTAGTGTTATTGTATAATGATTGTGTGTTGTCTGATAGGCAAAATCATCATGATTGAGCCGTTCCATAAGATCCATCTCTCCATTATGCTGATCGGGATAAATATCCTTTTCCGACAGCATCCAGATGGCAGGCCATGCCCCGAATGCGGGATCAAGCTTTGCCCTTATCTCAATCCGGCCGTACTGGAAAGCAAATTTTTTCCAGGAATAGATACCGCCCGTCAGGTAGGGACGAGGATCACCTGTAAGCGAATCGGGATTAATGATCCCTTTCAGAAGAATATTTTCCTCATCGAATCCGACCACCCTGGGATCGGTCGCAGTAATATACCTGAAACAGTTTTTAACCTCTCTCCATTTTTCAACAGGAACTTTCCATTTAGGGGAGTCAAAAAGGCCGATCCGGCTCCAGATAGCTGTATCCAGCGTTCTCTTATCAAAATTATCTTCCCATACCAGTTGCCACTGTGTGGAAACGTTCCGCCGTTCTTCTTTCTGAACATAAATGTAGCCATCGTTTACAACAGATGGCTTTTTGTCGCATGAAGAGGCAATGATAATAATTGCCGTAACCACCAATAAATATAACCTGCTCATTTTCATTTTGAATAATCTTTTATTCTGATTAAAAAACACACATTAAAGGAACCTGAATTTAATAATAATACTGATCGACCAACTGTAATCCGTTTTAATTATGAATTGCCGCCATTGTCCTTAATAATGATGCAGCCCATGAGTAAATGTTATGCTCAACAATTATCTGCCGCATCTGTTTCATCCTGTGAAGTTTCTCTTCCTTTGTCATTTCCAGTGCTAATTTTATAGCATCTGACGACTTCTCTATATCATAAGGATTAATGATTATTGCACCCTGAAGTTCCTGGGAAGCTCCTGTGAAGCGGCTGAGTATCAGCGCTCCGTCATTTTGATGTCGTGAAGCAACATACTCTTTTGCCACAAGATTCATCCCGTCATGTAACGATGTAACCATGCAAAAATCGGCTGAGGAATAAAAGGGAGCAATCTCTTCATGGTTATGATGCCGCTTTAAAAGGAGTATTGCTTTCCAGTTTTTTGATCTGAAACGTAAATTGATCCTGTTTGCTTCGTTTTCTACGGCGATCACCGTATCAGAATAACTTTTCAACAGGGTCCTGCTTGGCGCTCCGATCTGTACAAAAGTAAATTTTCCAATATAAGCCGGATTCTTTTCCAGAAACCGTTCAATAGCAAGAAATTTTTCTACAATGCCTTTTGTATAATCAATCCTGTCAACACCTATGCCCATAAATTGTGATGCGATGCCATACTCATTCAACAACTGGGCCGGCAATAATGGTTTTGACCGGGTATTGTAGTCTTTTAAAGTAAATGCTATACTTATAGGAAATGGTTTTACAAAAGTTATCTGCCCTCCCATTTTCACTGAGAAATTCTCCCATAAAACCCTTGATTCAATTGCATTACTGACCGTTTCAAGAAAATGATTGCAATGGTACTGTGTATGAAATCCAATAAGATCAGCTCCAAGCATACCGTACAATATTTCTCTCTGCCATGGACAAATACCGAATGATTCAGGATTTGGCCAGGGGATATGCCAGAAGATTGCCACCTTTGCATTGGGTTTTTCTTTTTTGATAAGCTGGGGCAGAAGTGCGAAATGGAAATCCTGTATTAAGATAAAAGGTTGTTCTTCATTTACTGTTTCGGCAAGCACGGCTCTGGCAAAATCTTCATTCACTTTTTTGTAAAAATGCCAGTCATCTATTCTGAATGTCGGGCGGGTATGTGCAATATGGCAAAGCGGCCAAAGACCTTCATTTGAAAAACCGTAGTAAAAATGTGCCTCCTCCTCTTTTGTAAGCCATAATCTTTTCAGGGTGTATTTTGGCTCTTCAGGAGGTACCTGTACCTTGTCATTTTTGTCAACAGTTTCCCTGTCTGCATCTCCTGTTCCTGCCGCTATCCAGAGTCCGCTGCATGCCTTCAAAATAGGTTCCATTGCAGTAATCATCCCACTTGCCGGTACAATGCACCTGATTCCCTTACCTTCGTGTATGTGCATATACGGCTCACGGTTGGAAACAACTATCATTTTCTTTTTCTGAAGAAGATTTTCAATTTCCACCTTCAGCCGCTCAGGTGTCCATATAGCTTCCGCATTTGTTCTCAGGCGCGCTTCTTCTTCCGCATTAGCTTTTGCTTCATTCATTGCCTTTGCAATATGCTCAATCTCTTTACGTAACGGGGCCAGGAATTTTACAGGTTTTTGCTGGTTCATTTGTTCAATGTTTCCCGTACGCATTGCCTTTATCCAGTCGACAATTTTATTTATAGGCTTTAATATTCCCCAGCGAATTATAAGAAGCGTAAAAAGTGACACTAAAAATACCTGGAGAAACCATCTTATGAAATTACGGAACCATATACTGTCAATGGCTTTTTCAATGTATCCCGCATCAGAGTAAAATACTACAGCTTTTACAGCTGAATTTTCTTTTCTTACCGGTTTTATCTGTTGAAAAACGTTCACTCCGTCTACCGCAAAAAAATTTCCGGTAGAAGAGCCGGTGATCAATGAACGTGAAATGCCGTCAAGTGAATGGATAATCAGATTGTTTGTTTTGCTGTTGCTGATTATACTATCGTTGTTGTAATAAATTGCAAACCCGAGCAGATTGTATTTTTTGTCGATACTGTCTGCAATATTCTCAATGTTTTTGTAATTAATCTGTTCAAAAAGTGATTCACTGCTCCGGAATATTTCTTCCGCAGCCCTGTTGGTTTTTATTTCAAGTTCATTATTCAGTTTGGTTCTTTCAGATGAACTCTGGTAAAATGTATAACCAAGCGCCACCAGTCCGACAGCAATAATTATTGAAAGAATAAGAGCCAGATTTAATTTCATTCGGATAAATATTTCAGTAGTTCAAGAACTTCGTTTACATCTTCAAGCCTCTCCTTTGCAACCGTTCTTCCATTTCCTACTTTGATGGTGACAGCATTAGCTTCATTCATAAAAAGCTCAAAAATTTCTTCATCCGTAATATCATCCCCTATCGACAAAATAAAATCATAGTTGTTATTATCAAGTAGTTTCTTAACAGCTATCCCCTTGCCAATTTTAGCGTTCATTATTTCTACTGCCTTATTGCCATCCAGTATTTTTAAATTGCAGAAATTACTGTTATTTTTTAAAATACCTATTAATTCCCTTGAAAGATCAGAGCCTGCCTGCGATCCGGCATTTCTGTAATGCCATGCAATGGAGAAGAGCTTCTCTTCGACAAATGATCCCGGACAGCCTGAAGTAACCTGATCAAATAACGTAAGGGCAGCCTTTTTCCAAAGAAAATTATCGTCTATTTGTTCTTTCCATATCCCGTTCTCTTTAATCAATGCTCCATGTTCGGCGATGAGAATGATTTGTAAATGCCCCAGAAACCTGTCTAAATCACGATGATCTCTGCCCGAAATTATTATCATTTTCGTTCTTTGTCCTTCTGAAAGCTTCTTTAATGCTCCTGACAGGTCTTGAGAAGGCCTGGCATTGGCCGGATTACTTGTATAGTTGACAAGTGTACCATCATAGTCAAGGAGAACCAACCTGGTTGTTGCGCTTCGATATTTTTCTAAAATTCCTGCCTGTGTTAATTTATCCATTTAAACCACGATTGGTGAAGTTGGTCCTTAAGCCTTTATAATTTCCAGGAAAAACTGAGTGGCTGCAAATATACCAAATGTTTACAGCTAAAGTTATCTTCACGATTGCCAATAATGAATGGCGGGTTAAATAAAGATACAATTTTCATTGTTATCTTTGTTATAAATTACTGTAAATAAACTTTCAATACCGTCAAAATTGTCTTAAGGTCCAATACCAGTAAAGCTCATGAATAACCTGAATTATGGTGTAATTGGCAACTGCAGGAGCGCTGCCCTTGTTTCAGAAAAGGGAAGCATTGACTGGTGCTGTCTGCCTGATTTCGACTCGCCGTCTATTTTCGCCAAACTTCTTGATAATGTAAAGGGAGGTTCCTTCGGTATTGTTACCGATGACAATTATATAATTAAACAGGTGTATTTTGACCGGACAAATATATTGCACACTGAATTTAAATCAATTCAGGGTACATTTGAGGTGGTCGACTTCATGCCAAGGTATAAAACGAATGATCATGATTATTTTGCCCCTGCTGAAATTTATCGTTACATCAGGCTGGTTTCAGGCTCCCCGGCTTTTAAGATCAATTATTCCCCTGTGTTTAATTATGGAAAGGACAAGGTCTCTCATGTTCAGCAGGATAATTATATAAGGACTTATTCACGAATAAATCCGACTGATTGTCTGTACCTGTATACCAGCTTAAATCCTAATGATATTTTAACTTCAAAAGAAATCCATCTTACACAGCATCAGTTTCTGTTATTATCATACAACCAGAAACTGATAGATATCGATATAAACAGGGTATATCTTGAATATGTTCGCACAAAAGTATATTGGCTCAATATGACTAACCGCTCCAGAAAGTATGAAAAATATACTGAAGAGATCATAAGAAGCCTGCTTGTCCTGAAAATGATGTCATTTCACTCAACCGGTGCAGTTTTGGCGGCAATAACAACCAGTATCCCCGAGACTATCGGTGAAGAACGTAACTGGGATTACCGTTTTTGCTGGCTCCGTGATGCTTCAATGTCAATTGAAACATTGCTTAAGATGGGTCATTACAATGCCGCCCAACGTTTCTTAATCTATATTAAAGGAATACTTAAATCAAAGCATGACTCATTCCAGATAATGTATGGGATCAGAGGTGAAAGGGAACTGGCTGAAACCGTTCTTACGCACCTGTCGGGTTATGAAAATTCAAAACCTGTAAGAATAGGTAATGCTGCTTTCTCTCAAAGGCAAAATGATGTTTTTGGTTACCTTTTAAATGTCATATACCAGTACTACCTGTTCTTTCCGGGTACATTGGACGAAATTGAGGATATGTGGGAGATAGTGCGAAATATTTCCCGCACTGTTTCAACTCATTGGGAAAAACCCGACAGAGGTATCTGGGAAATAAGAACCATTGAAAGTCATTTTGTTTCTTCCAAAGTCATGAGCTGGGTTGCAATGGACAGGGCAGCTAAAATTGCCGTTCTTCTTAATAAATCATATTATGCCGAAACATGGAGAGGAATTGCTGATGATATTAAAGATGATGTATTAAAAAAAGGCTGGAACAAGCAACTGCAGACTTTTACCCAGACCTACAGCAATACAGAGCTTGATGCCTCACTGTTACTTATGGCTGAATATGGTTTTATCTCTGCAGATGACCCTAAGTACAGAAAGACAGTGATGGCAGTTAAAGATGCACTGTTTCAGAATGGCTTAATTTATCGTTATATAGGTCCCGATGATTTTGGTAAACCTACTTCCTCCTTTACGATATGTACTTTCTGGTTAGTAGAGGCCCTGTTCAGAATTGGAATGAGGGAAGAAGCAAAAGCTATTTTTGAAAACCTCCTGGCTTGCGGGAATCATGTAGGGCTTTTTAGTGAGGACATTGATTTCTCTACAAAAAGACTTTTAGGTAATTTTCCGCAGGCCTATTCGCATCTGGCTTTAATTAATACGGCAATTTTGTTTTCGGAGGAAAAGTTCATTTCAAAATTTATTAAACCATAATCCCTGATCATTCAGATATTATTAAGAAATAATAGAATTGTGGCATCAGAAATCATTATTTATAAGGGAATTTACTAATTTAAAAGGAGGAACCATGCCTATAAGAAAATGTACACAGATTGTAAGAGGACAACACGCTGTTGACGGAGCTGGTGTCCGTTTGCGCAGAGTCCTTGGATTAAGGACTGTTAAGGATT
>CAYPKL010000423.1:0-3978 GCA_964411285.1 uncultured Rikenellaceae bacterium | reverse complement strand
CCTTCGGGTATTTCAACCCAGCTTCCGTACAGGTTGGTCTCTTCATATCCGGTGGCATAATAATTCTGGAAGGTAGGGACCAGGTTAACGGTTTCCATTGAAAAGTTGGAATTGAATTCAACGCCAATACCTTTCTTTTGTCTGCCTGATTTTGTGGTTATCAGAATAACTCCGTTGGAGCCTCTGGCGCCATAAAGGGCTGAAGCATTCGGGCCTTTCAGAACCTGCATTGATTCAATATCTTCCGGATTAAGATCACCCATTCCGTCACCAAGATCAATATCGTCCCACACTCCGCCTGAAGTATGTCCTATATTGGTGATAGGAACTCCGTCGAGTACAAAGAGAGGCTGATTGTTACCTAAAAGGGATTTTGCCCCGCGTATTGTAATTGACGATGAGCCGCCTGTTCCTGAAGATGTTTTGGAGACCCTGACTCCGGCAACCTTTGCAGTCAGAAAACTTGTAAGGTTAGTTTCTCTCACAGCAGTGAGCTGATCGGATTTTAGTTCCTGCTGGGCATATCCTACAGCTTTTACCTGCCTTTGTATTCCAAGCGCTGTAACAACCACTTCTTCCAGCATTTCAGAGGAGACTGCCATTGAAACATCAACGATGTTAGAAGCACCTATGGTTATAGTAGTTGGTTTCATTCCAACAAAGGAAAACTCAAGTGAGTTATAACCTGAAGGGACCCGAATAGAAAAGCGTCCCTGGGCATCGGATATAGTTCCGATATTGGTAGTCCCCTGCACCCGGACATTTACACCCGGTAAGGGAGCTCTATCGTCCACAGAAGTTACAGTACCTGTTATAGTACGTTCCTGTGAAAGGACACTACCCACAATAAGCATGAATAGTGTAAAAGTCAAGAGTAACTTTTTTCTCATAGCAGTCATTTTAAATTAATTGATTAAGGTTTCAGAAAGGTTCTCAAGTTTTTATAAATTAGTATATATCAGTTAGAAAGCAATAACTCGGATTAAGTGATAATTGGTGATTCACAATGTTTATATTTGCGTAACATTACTTTACAATTAAAATAAGCTTTTGTTTCGTTATAAAACCGAGTAAATATAAATAAATTTATAATATGCTATATAACAAAAGAAAAAAAAATAAAAAAAAAGGATACAAAGGTAAAATAACAATGTTAACCGGAGTATTAAATCAAGTCAGAAGCAAGTATTAAGCCAGATGTTTATTTTTTTCCGGAGATTACTGTAAGTTTTCCCAGGTCGTACCAGCCATCACTATTTTTACCTTCAATGGCCAGGTTTATTCTTGGTTCATGTTTAAGTTTATCAACTAAAGCTACCTGAACATTGCATACACCCAAAGGAAAATCAGGTGGGATAAACAGATCGTCATCAAAGACAATATCTCCTGGCATCCAGTTTTTTACATTGGCTTCAGTTTCAAAAACCTCTATCCTGTCACCGTTTTTCAGGCGGATTGCAAGGATGAAATCCTTATAGCATGGTGCAACTCCAAGATTTTCCCACCAAGAAGTAAAGGAGAGCTTTCCATTTTGTCTTACAGCTTCAGGATAGGTGAACCTTCTTAATGCAAACCTGTATCCCATTTTTTTAAGCCAGTCATCAACCAGGTCTGACCATTCGGGCGGAACCGGTGATGATTTTGCATTGAAGGATGAAATATGCCATTTTAATGACTGATCAAAAATATATTTAACCTGTTCCCTGTTATATTTCTGGACATCGCGCCAGTTCAGGAAAGTACCGCAAATTTCAAAGCTGACAGGCGATGTTTTCCAGTCCTCCTGCATGTTACAGTTGATTATCTCACGGGGGTAAAAATCGTACATATGCGACCATCCGTTTTGATCTGTAGCCCAGAATCCAAGGTCCCCGATACAATCGACACGCCAGCCAACAGGAATCTGAGAATTGGCATACATGTTTGTTTCTTTGTCCATCATCAAAGCTATAAGAGGTGTTTTCTTAAAGGAATCAGTATAAGAATTAATCAATGCCTCGCGGGTATTCCTGGTCAGAAGTTCAGATCCGGCTCCTTCACCCCAGGCTCCCACAATTGAAATATCCAGTGCCTCAAGATCGGGATGACCATCATAGCGTTCACCAAGCGCCCTTATCATTCCTCCGAAACACTCCGCATATCTAGGATCTTCAGGATCAACCATCCATCCATTTACTGTACTGTTATATTTCCAATCAGTGCCCGGACCCACAAGTTTTCTATACCATCCGGGAACATCCCTCTCATTTCCTGTGCCATAAGGGGCGATCCGCAACAGAAGTGTCTGTCCTCTTAACCTGGCAGTCTCAAGTGCTTTGTCAAGCATATCAAACCTGTAGACGCCCTTTTCCGGTTCAATAAATTTCCAGTAAATTCTCCAGTAGGCAATAGTTGTAGCAGGATGGTCCTTGTTGGTCAGATCACCATCAAAATTCTGGAAGTCAATAGGAAATCCTTCAGTCCATCCCGATCCCTCATTTAAATTGTCTCCGTTAAACCGCTGAAAAGTCATAAAGCCCATTCCCGGATTTATAAGAAAATCGTTAATGACTCTTGGCTTAATTATAGTAAGATCTTCAGGATTCTGTGCATTCAGGACAGTTACCGGTACTGTAAGAATTATACATATCAGAATCAGGTTCAGTAGTAAGCAGGTTTTTTTTGTCATGGTAATGATGTTTGTTAATGAACATAAAGGTTTCAGGGAAAAATTCCATGATTTACTATCAAAATTAAATTAATAATTTATAAAACGCAAGGATATGCTAAATAAAAGAATTTCATTACTTTTACAAATAATAAAAACAAGGTAATGAAAGTAAAGATTTTATTTTTTCTCGCATTGATGCTCTTTTCCAATTGCGGAAACAGAGATTACCAGAACATTACGGTTGATAACCCGGTCTTACGCCACAATGTTGTTTTTCAGGGTTATGAGGATCTGACATCCCCGAAATTCAGTCATCTTATCAATAAATATCAGCTGGATACAATTTTTCATGGAGAGCAGGATGAATTTAGAAGGATACTTATGCTGCGTCGCTGGATTAAGTCAGTTATCAGGATCGATGATTTCGGAGATCCTTATCCTGGCGCCGGGGATGTTGAAGCAATTCTAGATAACGCTCTGAAAGGGCAGGGATATCACTGCGGTCATTTTATGATAGTTCAGAATGCCATCTTGAATGCTTATGGGTATGTGACAAGAACTCTTGGTGCCGGGCCGGGCGTTAAAGGAGGCCCTGACGGGCATCACGGAATAAATGAAGTGTGGTTGAATCAGTTTAATAAATGGTTTTTGTCAGATGCAAAATATGACCATCATTTTGAAAAAGACGGAATTCCGTTGTCTGCCCTTGAGATCAGGGATGAATTCCTTAAAAATAAGGCAGTGGATATTGTTAAGGTCAAAGGACCCGGCCGGGTGCCTTTTGATATTGACAGTGAGACAGGTTACAGCAGGGAGCAAAATGCTCAGACCTACACATGGATCGAATGGCATGGGAATAATGATATGTTCACGATATGGCCGGAATCAAAAGATATATTAATAATGTATGAAGATGAATTTTTCAAAACTCATACATGGATATGGGGAGGTCAACCGCATTGGGCTTACGCCAAGCCGGAGTTCATGAAGCTGGTTCAAAGTCGTGATCAGATATACTGGACTCCAAATACAATTGCTGCAGATGTAAAAATTGAAGGGAGTGAGGTAATTATCAGTCTGACCTCTGAAACTCCGAATCTTAAGGAGTACCAGATTAAACGATTACTTTCAGAGGGATGGGTTCATGCCGACAGTGTTGTAAATCTGGATTTGAAGGAGAAGGGCTATGAGATTTTGTTCAGGGCTGTCAATATTGCCAATGTATCAGGACCGGAGTACAGGTTAAAGATTGAGAGTAAAAAGGAATAATTGTTTAAAAGGAACAATTGCTAAAAAGGAATAATTCTCAGGCAGGAGTAATTCTTAAG
>CAYPKL010000422.1:0-5991 GCA_964411285.1 uncultured Rikenellaceae bacterium | reverse complement strand
CGCTGATGGCGGACCAGAGAACCTCCATGGGCAGGAGGGGCCGGCGCATTGTCGAGGCAGGCTACTCGCTCCAGAGTGTGGTTAACAAGTGGGAGCAGCTGTACGACGAGGCTGCTCACCATAGCAGCACCGTCGCCGGCGCCAGGTGACAGCCATGTCAGCATTCACCATCCTTTTCCTGCGCACCGCTGACCTCGTCCTCCGCTGGGAAGCGCTCGTGCCACAGGATTGCCTTCTTCTCAACCCGCGAGGCGTGCGAAACCGATCATCCAGAGGATAGGATGGTCCTGAGGGACACACGGAAACTTACTGAACTCGCCATGATCCTCGAACACGTTTGCCTAGTGGAGGGAGCGCGTGTTCTGAGGCTTCTGGCTCGGTCCGCAATACGTCAGGGAGGCTCCACTGTCATCGTCGAGAGCATCACTCAAGCACCAGCGGAATGGTCGATCCATGTTCGGATGTCCCGCCACCCCTGAAGAAGGCCCGCCAGTCTGCCATGATGTCCTGAGATGAGGTCACGGACTGTGAAGCCAAGCAGGAGGCCGGCCTGGGACCACACGAAGGCCATGACCGACACAGGCGTGCGGTGGACCTGTCGATGCCACACCAGCCAGTAGTTGAATGCATACATGCGGCCAAAGACGACCAAATCCACGCGCTCACCACCTGTTTCGTGATGGACACAGAGTGCTGCTCTGGCACGGACAAGACCCAGTGACGTTGTGCGCAGGACCTGTCTCGATATCATGACGTCCTCCAGGAACGCATAGGGGCTCGAGCGCTGCAGTTCCTCGTCGAATCGAATGCCGGGCAAGTCGAACACGTCGCGTCTCCATGCCGTACAGCCTCCCCACATCCATTGCAGTCCTTGTTCGCAGCCCCCCGGCGCCGCCTGCGTCAGTGCCTCGGCCTCCGGAAGAGGCTCGGCGCCGGTCGTATGCCCTGACGACAGGAACCCTTGATGGCGCGAGAACGTGTCGAGGAAGAAAGCGGTGCGGTAGAGGTGGGCCAGAAACCAGCGGAGACCGCTCGTCCGCTTCCTCCATCTGGCACCGGCCACCAGTGTGCACTGGCATCCGGCGATACGACGTTCGGCATCGGCATCGAATACCAGGACCAGCTGTTCCAGGGCGTCAGGCCTCAGCTCGGCATCGTCGTCGAGGAACAGGATGATGTCGCCGGTGCAGTGCGGAATCGCGTCGTTGCGCTGGGAAGGGATGCCGCGTCGGGGAGCGCGCACGTATTCCAGCACTGGCATGGACGCCCGCATGCTCGCCGCAAGGTCTCGTGTCGCATCGTCATCACTTGCGTCCCACAGAAGTGCCTGAACGGGCGGACGCGACTGCCGTGCCACGGATGGAAGGCTGATGCGTGCCAGTTCGGCCGCCCGGTTGCGCGTCACGATGACGACCGAGATGGTAGTTGGATCGCTCATGAGTCGCCTGATGGCTCGCGCGTTGCACGGAGGCCTTCCCCGAATGATGCCAGATCGCGCGTCCTGCCTGCAAGCAGTGCGGGAACGAAGTACCTGAGCCACAATCCGGTGTGTGCCCAGGCAAGAGCCAGGTGTGCCCATCTTCTGGATGACATCAACTCGCGCCACACGACCCAGTGATTGTAGACGATCATGGCAGGCTGGCTGGTGGTTGCACCGTGGAGTCCCCTTCCCTGATGATGAACCGCCAGCGCCGATGGCGCGCAGGCCAGGTCATAGCAGTACCGCATGCGCAGGATTCCCGAGAAGAGGACGTCCTCACACTTGCTGTAGCCGCCGAAACGCACCAGGCGCTCGTCGAAGCGAAGGTAGTGTGCCGACAGAACAGGACGCCGAAAAGCCATTGCACATCCCTGGAGCCATCCGAAGTCGCGGCAAGGCGGTACTCCGCGTGGAGTCCCTTCGGCGGCCGCCCGTGGCAGCAGGAGCTGTACCGTGTCGAACCCCGACAGACGTATCGCCTGCCGATCGCCGATATGCCACATACCCCAGAAGCCATACCAACACTGCCACACCGCATTGCGGATTCTGCCTGCCGCGCGTTGGTCTGCTTCGATGCCGACCAGTCTGCACTGACAGCCTGCGATGCGCCCCGACTTGTCGGCTTCGAACACACGCATGAGTTCGGCGATGGCTGTCGGAAACAGTTCCACATCATCGTCGATGAACAAGACGATTTCGCTCTTGCATTCGTCCAGTGCGTCGTTGCGCTGGCAGCTGATTCCAGGACGCGGCGCGTGTACGTGTTGGAGGTGGATCGATGGATCGCCGAAAGCCGCTTCAGCCACCACGTTGCGGGTGCAATCGTCATTGCTTGCATCCCAGACAAGGACCTCGAAGGACTGGTACGTCTGTCGTGCCAGCGATGGCAGACTCACGTTCCTCAGGTCGTCGGCACGGTCCCTGGTGACAATGATGACCGTCAGTCGCGTGGTGTTGCCAGCCATACAGTACTCCTCTCATGCATGGAGGCCTCGGCAAGTCGCCGGCGTGGTCTGCTGTACCTGACGGCGTCATGCAGACGAGGAGAGATGGCCAGGAGGACATTGGAGAGCACGGTGATCCATAGCGCCGGAAACGCCAAGGCAGCCGGGATCAAGGCAAGACTCCCGGCAAGGCATGCAGACCGGCGTTGTTGCGAGCACGCTCCCCTGAGCATCAAGAGACGCCGCTTTGCTCTCATGACGGAGATCATCGAGCGTTCGCCGGGTATCGTCTGCATCAGCAGCTGGATGATGGCATCGAGCGTAGCTACCTGTTCTGCAACCAGCCCGGGCCAGAGGTTCGCCTCTGCCAGTCGGTGTTGCTGGCTGGCGTGTATCGTTCGACGCAGTGAAGTGACATCCAGATAGGCGACTTTGCATCGGAGGTAACCTGCCAGAGCTACCCACACATCCGGGGTTGCCATGCCGGCTTGCAGAGCATACATGCCTGTCAGCAAGCCTCGTGGAAACATGCTCGAGCACGAGGCAAAGCAGTGTCGGCGGAGGGCGGAAGTGACATACTGCCGGAGGACACCCGCGCCGTCAGAAGCCCTCGTGTATTCGAACGGTACCCTCTCCTGTGGAGGGTGTGCGCCTGTGCTGCCATGCATCAGCTGCTCGCGTACGTCTATCTCCTTCCAGTCGGTGTGGATGAGCGCATCGCCGCCGAGCCTCCATTCCTCCGTCAGCAACTCGTGAGCGCGTTGCGGTTCCCACCTGTCGTCGGAGCTCAGGAGTGCAACGTAGGGGGCGGCGGCCGCATCGATGCCACGCTGAGCAGCGCCGGATCGTCCCTGGTGGTCTCCGCGGATGACACGAAGCATGCGGTTCGGAGGGAGCGGACGTTGCTGCAGACGATTCAAGATCGACTGCGTCTCATCTGTGGACCCGTCGTCGAATACCACCACCTCAAGGCACTCCGGGCAGTCTTGTGCGAGAGCACTCTCGATAGCACCTGTGACCATATCGGCGCGGTTCCACGTCGTGATGACGATGCTCAACGCGGGTGCAGAGCCAGTCGAATTGCCCATGAACGCTTCGCTGGTCAGGATCGCATGGCTGTTCACACTCTCGGTGTGCGCGTTTCCAGTGGACACTGAACGAGACCCCTCAGGATGACCTGGTGCCATGGCACTCACTGTCGCAGAGTCGTTCGCTGGTGCTGTCGTTCTCGAGGAGTCTCCTGGAAAGCAGCTGAGATAGCGCTATTGACGAAGTCCCCCTGGTGTACGGGAAGTAGACTACCTCTACCCCAAGTCTCGCGAACTGCTTCTCATACTTGTCGTATCTTGCGGAACCTCTCCTGTCATCTCCGTGAAAGATGGCGTCGAACCTTAGTCGTTTCCAAGCTTCTTCCTTATCCAGGGTCTCCTCAGCTACGACTCTGTCAACATACCTGATCGCCTCAACGATTTCCACTCTCTCAGCAAACGGAATCACTGGCTTCTTGCGCTTGCTTCTCAAGACGACTTCATCGGTACTGACTCCAACGATGAGATAGTCACACTGTTCCTTGGCGCTTCGCAGGACGTTCAGATGACCAATGTGAAACAGGTCGAATACTCCAGTGGTATAGCCAATCCTGTATTTCTTCATCTCAAACGTCCTCCTGGCCCTCAGTATCGAAGCTGATTCTCACGGGGTTGTGCGTCGTCCGCTGCCCTTCCGGAGGGAGCTCCATGTAGTCACCGTAGATTCGTCGCAATATGCGGCCCCAGTCTCCTGGAGCACTGAACATCCTTCCCTCAAACTCAACCTTGGTTGCGGGCAGATAAGCGCTCTTGGAAATGGCCTGACGGAAACAGCGGTAATGGCTCCCCAGGCTGACGTAGCAGGAGGCAGAATCATTCCGGTTCCATGACATCGCCGCTTGCTGCAGACGGGACAGAGCATGTACGGACAGGACGTAGCTGGCGGAAACCACTAGAACCTTGAGCAGGGCCTTCAAAGAGGTGCGCACCGAAGTCGTCTCCTTCCGAAGGTCCTTCAGGAAGAGCAGGCGCCTTCGATAGAGAATGACCAACCCAAGAGTCATGACTGCCCTAGCCTGTGTTCTCTGAAGCAGGTTGGCCCGTGAAGTGGCATTGTCCAGGGGAAACACGTCAACATAGATGCCCTTGGGCACGTCAAGATGAGCTGTATCGGCTTGGTCGAACATAGTGTTGCGTTTCCGGATTTTGGCAAACGGCAGCCAATAGAGTGGATCCGTGCTGCTGCAATGCACATAGTACTTCGTACACAGCTGCTCTCTGCAGAGACTCAGGAAGTGCTCATAGTCTCTCCGCGGCATGGCGATGTCCACGTCATCGTCCCAAGGGATGAATCCTTTGTGCCTTACTGCACCCAGCAGAGTCCCTCCGATAAGGAAGTACCGCAGCCTGTTCGCCTCACAGACTCGTACTACTTCGTTCAGGGTCTCCAACTCCACAAGCTGCAGCCTCCGCAGGACAGCTACATCGCGAGAATCATCACCATTCATTGGAGATGTTGTCACCAACCTTTGTGAGTGTCGTGATACATACTCCTATTGTCATCGCGGCAATCCGGAATGCAATACCGAGGCCTCATTTCGTGCGGCGATCATTGGGACCCATTGGTTCATACGCTGCTGCCATCGTGCCTCTGACAGGAGTGGTATCGCGACGCGCGTGCGAATCTGCGCCGTGGAGCTGGCGGGCAGGGACGACTGCTGGGGTCTTGCTTCCACTCCCGAGAACTGAGTCAGTACGGAGTCGGCTCAACATTGAGCCTCTAACGGTTTTGAGTCGAGATGATCGAATGTGTGGCTTCTCAGAGGTGAGATCCTTGACTCATTGGTTGGGGTCGGTTCACATGACGACGGGGTCGCCTGCTGGGGTTGCTTCGCTCCTCAGGCGTTTCCAGATGCCAGGGTACGTGGAAATACACAGCATGATGTGTAATTGGATGCTTGACTTGTATAGCAAGATATGTAGGATGCTCACAGGAGGCACCCAATGAGCATCATCATCCGCAAGACAGGCAGCAGGGAGTATGCATACGTGGCGCACCGGGATGGGACCCGAATGGTCCAGTCGTATATCGGTCCCCTCACCCGGTCCGACGTGCGGCGGAGGGTCGACGTGGCCAGGCAAGCCACGACCATTCCAGAACACACGATGCGGCTCTTCGCCACCTCGGACGCCAGCGGTCTGCGCCTTCAGAGGGATGCTGCTTCGGTGATCACGGGTGTCCTCGAACACGGCGACCTGGCTGACACGCAGTGGCTCGCCGTTGTCTACCCCGTGAGTGCCATCGTCGACGTCGTGCTGTCGCCAGCGGCGTTGTCGGCCGGGGCTCGCAACTTCTGGCTGGCGTGGTTCGAGGTGCCGGATGCATCCTGAGTGTGTAGAGGAGAAGTCGCGCATCCTGATGAGCCGCCTGGGCCCGACGCTTGGCATGCATGGAGGAGTTCTGGCAGGAGGGACGGCGTTGGCGCTGCACCTGGGGCACCGCATCTCCGATAACCTGGAATTCTTTACACAGCGCGTG
>CAYPKL010000421.1:0-8384 GCA_964411285.1 uncultured Rikenellaceae bacterium | reverse complement strand
AAGCGCTGCTGAGATGCGGGTATAATCCTGATGAGGAAGAAAAAATTCGTCTGAGGAGACTGATTTATGATACATTTGGCATTCTGGCCTGGTTGGTATCAGCAAAAGTAAGTCTTTCTGATAAAAGCAAAAATGGTCTTTCCGCACTGATTGAAAAAGAATATAACCGCTGGAAAATTTTTGTCCTGGATCTTCTTATTTTAACTTATGGGAAATCAATAACCCCCATTTCAAAAAGAGACAGAAAATCAGACGAAATAAGCAGGCAAATACCAGAATTAGCTGATATATTTTACTCAGACATAAACTCCAAAAAACAAAGTATATCTGATACAGTTGCTGATAAAAAGAGACTCCTGAAGCTGCAGCGTTATTTCCCTTGTTCAGTTCCACAATATCAAACATTACTTGAAGATATCATTAATTGCGATTACAATGTGGTGAATATCTGGACCAAAGCATGTGCTGTCAGAAATATGACTCCTATTGAGAATCAGCATGCATTGGATTCAATGGTTGCCCTTCTTTTCAGTCCGGAGTGGATCCTTAAAGAAGAAGCAGCCAGGCTGATTGCAGTGTCAGATAAGAAAATCTATAGCAGCGTTTCAGAAAGAGTGCCGGATAATGACCGGGTAAAACTTGAAAAAGTAATATCAGGGGAAGCTGATAGCGAAGACCTGATTTATGAGAAAGTCAGATTTCTGACTTCATTTTTATCGGGTATTTGTGAAGAAGAATTGATCTTCCTGGCAGAAAGGACTAAATATATCAGAAACATCAACACGGATTTTTTGAGGCAGGTTGAAGAGTCTGTTATCTGGATTGTGACTCCGGAGAAACAGATAAGCAAAGTTTATGTAATTCATTCTAAAATGAATGGAGTTGATTCTTATAATGAATTAAAATCCTCTGATTCATCTTGTTATGTTTTGCAGTTAAATACAGTGGAATTATTCAGGTTCCATTACCCGGAGAGTTCATTCGGGATTTTTAAATATCTTGACGAAGTTGAAGATTAAACCTTAATCGCATATTGCTTCAATGAATACATTAGACGAAAAATTCAATCCGTTTCCGGGATTGCGGCCATTTAATCCCGAGGAGAATGATTTTTTCTTCGGACGTGATAGTGAAAGCGAAGAGATTGCAGGGAAACTTATAAATAACAGATTTGTCGCTATTATTGGTGCCTCAGGCGCTGGTAAATCATCGCTCATAAATTGCGGATTGTTGCCAAAAATCAGAAGTCTATCCTCAAACAGCAGCCTGGGATGGAAGGTTTTTACCGTGAAACCGGGAAGCTATCCTCTTGACAATCTGGCGGGTGCATTAGTAAATAACAAATCGGTTGAAGGAGAAAGACCAGGTGATTATAATGAGATCCTCAATTTATTAAAAGAAAATCCTGATGGTATAGCCTTGGCAATTGAGAAGCTTTTTCCTGGGAAAGGTGAACGTATCCTGCTGATTATTGATCAGTTTGAGGAGCTATTCAGATATGAATCACTTGCAGAAAGGTCACATTTCGAAGGAGAAACCGGGCAGTTTGTGAATCTTATTACAAATGCCGTCTCAGGGAAAAAGATTAACCTGTTTACCATAATTGCAATCAGATCTGATCTTATTGCTGAATGTGCACAATACAAGAAGCTTACACAGCTCATCAACAGCAGTAATTATCTTGTTCCCAAGATGAACAGGGAAAACCTGGAAAAGGTAATTGAGGGTCCGGTTGTGAAAGCACATGCCAGAATAGACACACGGTTGGTTGAAACCCTTATTAACGATGTGCACGAGGGTAGCGATTACCTTCCCGTCCTGCAGCATGCCCTGATGAGAACATGGTCGCTCTGGCGTGAACTTGATGAGCCTGAGAAGCCTCTGACGTATACCGACTACGATTCAACCGGTACTATGAAAGACGCTATTTCACGACACGGCAATTCAGTTTATGAAGAGTTGAGCCACGAAGGCAAAAGAATATGTGAAAAGCTGTTTAAACTGATTACCGGCAAAGGACCTGATAACAGGGGACTCCGTTATCCTCTGCAGTTGAAGAGCATAAGATCAGCTGTCGGTACCACAGATGAACAATTATCTGAAGTAATTAATAAATTCCGCGATCCTTCTATTTCCTTTCTCACTCCTGCATACAATGTCAGTGTGGACGACAGTTCAATAATAGACCTTTCACATGAAAGCCTGATGCATTTGTGGGATCGTCTTAAAAACTGGATAGATGAAGAAGCTAATTCTGTGCAAATGTACCTCCGCTTGTCTGAAGCCTCGGAGTTATATCAACAGGGAAAAGCAACACTTTTAAAACAACCTGACCTTCAACTGGCAATCGACTGGCGTGAAAAGAATAAACCTTCTCTGTCGTGGGCTCAGAAATATAATCCGGCCTTCGAAAGAGCCATCGTTTATTTGCGTACAAGTGAAAAGGAATTCCTTGAAACAGAAGATCGAAAGATCAGAAGGCAAAGGTGGAGTCTCAGGAAAGTAAAATTTATTTCTTCCATTCTCGGCGGGCTGGTATTATTAATTTCCCTGGCCATGGCCGGAGCATTAATCTCGAGGATCTCTGCTCAAAAAAGATATAGAGCAGAAAAGCTTCAGAAAGAAGAAGTTGCAGCCCAGAAAAAAATGGCAGATGAATTTGCTACACTTGCGATACACAAATCGATTGAATCCGATTCTCTTGCAACGGCTGCAACTCAAAAAGAGATACAGGAACGCAGCATGAAAGAAACAGCTCAAAAACAGGCATATATTGCCAAAAATGAAAGCCAGAGAGCAGAATTGACAGCCAGAGCTGCCGTTGAACAACAAAACGAAACCGGCAGATTGAGAATGATCTCATTAGCAAAATCAATGTCACTAAGGTCACTTCAGATTCCAGTTCAAAATGATCTCCAGGCTCTCCTGGCCTATCAGGCATACTTGTTTAATAAGAAAAATAGCGGATCATCAAATGATGCCGATATTTATCAGGGACTCTATAATGTGGCGAAAAGTAACGGAAGTCCAAACTATAAGGCTTTTACAGGTCAGGAAGGCAATGTTAAGGATGTTGCTTTTATTCCTGGCAAAAAGGAATTTTTTACATCAGGTTCCGACGGAAGGGTACTCAGATGGAACCTCAGTAACAGGGAGCAAAGCTATCAGGTAGTTTATTCTGATTCGGAAATTTTCGGAGTCCTGGATGTAAGTCCTGATGCTGAATGGCTTGCATGCGGAGGGAAAAGCGCAGCGATAAAAATGATCCCGATCAACGGGAGTGAAATTGCTTATGACCTTAAAGGACACACTGGTGAAATAAAATCCCTGGTCTTTTCATTTGACGGAAAATATCTCTATTCAGCGGCGCTTGACGGAAAAGTACTTAAATGGGACCTTTCCGCAAAAACCTCTGTAGATCTTGCAACAGGACTTTTGGAAATCACTTCAATCGACCTCTCATCAAACAACAAGTATATTGCCGGTGTTGGAGTTGATGGCAAAGCTCTGATCTGGAATCCGGAAGAGACAAAAGATAATTTCAGGATTGAATCAGCCGGAAAGACGATCAAGACACTGAAATTCAAACCGGAGGAGGAAAGGATTGCTGTAGGTTATAATGATGGTACAATAGAACTCTGGGACATTCCATCAAGAAAATTGATTTTTGAGTTTAAAGCCCATTCAGGAGATGTTACGGGCATAAAGTTCAATAATAGGCCGATGCAGATTGCCACTTCAGGCAGCGACGGATTACTGAAGTTATGGGATGCCGGCGATCTTTCAACTATCCCGATTAGTTTCACTGATCACGGCGGACTGGTCCTTACTTTTGAATTCAGTCCTGACGGAGAAGTAATTGTATCGGGCGATATTTCAGAGAAAGCGAAACTGGTTGCACGCCCCACCTACGCTGATGCGTTTGCTGCTGACGGCTGCCTTTATGTAACAAGGAACTTTGCACCCGATGAATGGCTTGCGTATGTGGGGAAAGATATTGAATATGAGAAGACATGCCCTGATGCGGACCATAGGATCAGAATCAGAGATTTAAGATAAAAAAATTCTTCGGGAACGTATTTTAGTTACTTTTGCATTCCTGACGGGATGGGGATATTCCCTTAGCTTATTACCTCACCCCAACCTCCCGCCAGGGCGGGACAGGCTCTCTCCCAGGGGAGAGGGGCTAAAATTTAGATAATTATAAAGTGACTCAATATATGAAGAATAAGAAAACCCTTTTGATGATTCTTGACGGATGGGGAATTGGCGACGGGTCCGCAGCAGATGTTATAAGCCAGGTGCCAACCCCTAATCTCAGTTTCCTTAAAAGCAAATACCCCGATTCGCAGCTGCATGCTTCCGGGGAAGATGTTGGTCTGCCTGACGGACAGATGGGCAATTCTGAGGTCGGCCATCTGAATATCGGAGCAGGAAGGATCATCTATCAGGATCTTGTAAAGATTAATAAGGAATGCAAAACTGGTGACATAAAGAAGAATTCTGTTCTTACAAAAGCCTTTTCTTATGCCCGGGATAATAAAAAACAGGTGCATTTTTTTGGTTTACTTTCTGACGGTGGAGTTCATTCGCTTGATAAACACCTGTACGCATTATGCGACATGACAATGGATTATGGACTGAAAGACGTTTTTATTCACGGATTCGGTGACGGGCGGGATACTGATCCCCGAAGCGGAACCGGTTATATGAGGAATCTTCTTGACCATCTGAAAAATTCAAATGCCAGGGTGGCATCTTTTGTGGGCAGGTACTATGGAATGGACAGAGATAAGCGTTGGGAAAGGATAAAAGAGGCTTATGATCTTATAGTAAATGGAATTGGAACTCCGTCCACTGATGTCCTTGCGGCAATGCAGGATTCATATAACAGGGAAGTAACGGATGAATTCATGAAACCGATAGTTGTTGTTGACAATAAAGGTGATGCAATCGGAAAATTAAAAGAGGGGGACGTCATTATTTTCTTCAACTTCAGGAACGACCGGGCCAAAGAACTCACGGTTGTACTTACACAAAAAGACATGCCCGAATACGGCATGAAAACCATACCTTTATATTACTGTACCATGACCCCTTATGATGCTACTTTTAAAGGGTTGCATATTATTTATGATAAGGAGAATGCTGATAATACAATAGGTGAAGTATTATCAGCTGCCGGAAAAACACAGCTCCGGATAGCAGAAACAGAAAAATATGCCCATGTTACATTTTTCTTTTCCGGCGGACGGGAAGAGATATTTAAGAATGAAGACAGGATATTAATCCCTTCACCTAAAGTTCCGACCTATGACCTGCAACCTGAGATGAGCGCCTATGGAGTAAAAGATGCTGTAATAAAGGCTATAAAATCTGAAAAATACGATTTCATCTGCCTGAATTTTGCAAATGGCGACATGGTTGGTCATACAGGCATTTATGAGGCAATAAAAAAAGCTGTTGCCGTTGTTGATGAATGCGCCGGAGAAGTTGTTAATGCTGCAATTGCAAATGGATATGACATTCTTATTATTGCTGATCACGGCAATGCCGACAAGGCGCTTAATGAAGACGGCTCGCCAAATACAGCCCATTCTCTGAACCCTGTCCCCTGTATCCTGGTAAGCAATGATTATAAATTAATTAAGGAAGGAATCCTAGCGGATGTAGCTCCGACTCTGCTGACTATAATGGGGATAGAGATCCCGAAGGAGATGACGGGTAAAGTACTGGTTTAAAAGACCACACACATAACCTTAGTGGTCCACCTCATCACCCGGCCCCTTCTCCTAAAGTGAGAAGGGGAGTAAAACCCGGATAAACTGATACTTAGCCACTCTCCCCTGGGAGAGAGCCTGTCCCGCCCTGGCGGGAGGTTGGGGTGAGGTGAAAACAAAAGAGGAGTTAGAGGATAGAAATTTTTTTCATGCTCAGAATAGGCGACATAATTTTCAGTTTTGATATTCTGGAAAAGAAATTCAGATGCGATCTTACCAAATGTCTGGGGAGTTGTTGCCGGTATGGTGATTCGGGTGCTCCACTGACAGAAAAAGAGGTGGCAATGCTCGATGAAAAATGGCCGGAAATCCAACCTTACCTTCGTCCGGAAGGAATTGAGGTAATTGAAAATGAAGGCACAAGTATCACAGATTTTGAAAATGAAAGAGTGACTCCGCTGATTGGTAATGAGGAGTGTGCTTATGCGGTTCTGAACGGGAATATTTATATGTGCGGCATTGAGAAAGCATGGGCCGACAAGAAAACAGCAATTCAAAAACCTATTTCATGCCATCTGTTTCCTGTCAGGATAAGACATTATCCAAGTTTTAAGGCGGTCAACTATCAGGAATTGCCAATATGTTCACATGCAAGGGAATTCGGAACTGGCGAAGGAGTTTATCTCTACGAGTTTCTTAAAGAACCATTAATACGGGAATTCGGACCTGAGGTTTATGAAGAGTTGTGCATTGCAGCAAAAGAGTTAAGAAAAAATCCAATTGAATGGGAATCTTCCGGGGATAAATAAAGAAAAATAAAAGGCCTGTTTTAGGAAACAATCGCTATTAATGAAAGTTTTCTGATGCTTTATTTCGGGGGAAAATGTTAGGAATTTTTGGAAAACTATTAAAAATTATTAAAAAAAATTCAGTTTTTCTTGAAAATTTAAAAATAATGTATATTTACCTTGTTAAATTCTAACCTAAAACTAATTTCTTATGAAGAAACTTTTACTGTTTTTTGTTTTGTTTGCGTTTATTGGGAGTCCGCTCCTAATGGCTCAGACAAAAATAATTACAGGTACGGTTACCTCTGCTACAGAAGGGGAGGGAGCTATTCCGGGAGCAACAGTTCAGGCTAAAGGTACCACGTTGGGTACTGTAACTGATGTGAGCGGCAAATACTCCATTACCGTACCACGGAACACAACGACCCTTGTTTTCTCTTATATAGGGATGAAAAAACAGGAGGTTGAAATCGGAAACAGAGCTGTGGTCGACGTAATTCTGGAATCAGATGTTCTGGGACTGGATGAGGTTGTCGTTACCGCACTTGGTATTTCACGCGAAAGGAAATCCCTGGGGTATGCCACTCAGGAAGTAATGGGTGATGTTATTTCGGCAGTTAAAACTGATAACTTTGTAAATTCATTATCAGGTAAAGTTGCCGGGGTTGTTGTTACCCGTAACACCAATATCGGAGGATCGACCAATATTCAGGTTCGTGGAGCTACCTCAATTACCGGAAATAACCAGGCATTATTTGTTGTTGACGGGGTTCCTATCAGTAACAGAACCACAAATACCAGGGGACAATCACAGGATGGAACTGGATATGACTTTGGTAATGCTGCTTCTGACATAAATCCTGATGATATTGAGTCAATTAACGTATTAAAGGGTGCTGCTGCCACTGCTTTGTATGGTTCAAAGGCAGCTACCGGTGTAGTTATGATTACAACCAAAAAGGGTGCCCAGAAGAAAAACGGCATTGGTGTTACCGTGAGTTCAAATGTGACAATAGGAACTATTGATAAGAGCACTTTCCCGTCCTATCAGAATAAGTATGGCGGTGGCTACGGCACATACTATGACGGACCTGGCGGATACTGGTATATGCGTGACCTGAATAATGACGGGGTAGAAGAACAATGGGTGGTTACATCAGAAGATGCTTCCTATGGCGCGCCTTTTGATCCCTCGCTGAATGTTTATCAGTGGAACGCCGTGGATCCTGAATCTCCTAATTATCTTAAAGCCACACCCTGGGTTGCAGCTGAGAACGGACCTATTACTTTTTACAAAAAATCAATGTCATACACTAATTCAGTTGCTGTTGATAATAGTTTTGATAAGGGTTCCTACAGGTTATCTTATACAAACTATAAGAATAATGGTGTGGTACCTAACAGTGAAATTATTAAGAACAACATTTTAATGAATGGTAACTGGAAAGTAAATGACAGGATCACTGTTTCGGGTTCTGCTAATTTCATACGCACAAACGGGCGCGGAAGGAACAGCACCGGTTACAACGATAATAATATGGGGTCATTCCGTCAGTGGTTTCAGACAAATGTTGATTTACAGGAGTTAAAAGATGCCTATTTCAGTACAAAAAGAAATTTGACCTGGAACTACGCAGATCCTACGGACGCCAAACCGATTTTCTGGGATAATCCTTACTGGATTGCTTATGAGAATTATGAAACAGACACAAGAAGCCGTTTCATAGGTTATATGTCTGTTAATTATAAAGTATTTGACTGGTTAAGTATTTTCGGTCGTGCTTCCACTGATTTTTATTCAGCATCGGAAGAGGAAAGAAAAGCAAATGGAAGTGTTCCGGGGCGTTTTGGAGTTGGGACCAACTCAGATGGCAGC
>CAYPKL010000420.1:0-2946 GCA_964411285.1 uncultured Rikenellaceae bacterium | reverse complement strand
CTTTATTTTCAAATACCAATGTTGCGGTGAATTAACTATTATAAAAGCAAAACATTGATTAAAAGTTCAATAAACGATTGAGTAACTACACTGAAAAATTAACCGCACAAATGTAATCTAAATTGTAAATTAGAAAGTTAGCCGTCATTTTAAAAAATGTTAAAAATCCAAATTAAAACTTTATCAGTGCTGATTCTCCTTTTAATTAAAAGGAAGTAAATTTGACAATTCTAATACTGACAAAATTATGATACAGCGTCTTCAATCATTATATTTATTAATGACAACAATTCTGCCGTTGTTATTCCTTAAAGGCAGCTTTTTAAAGTTTATTAACAAAACCGGTTCTGAAGTCATTTTCAAATTCAATGGCATCTTCCTGACAAATTCCGACAATGGATTGATGCTCATCAGACAGAATATGCCCGGATCAGTTATAATTGTCCTGATTGCATTGTTATCCCTAATCGCACTCTTCTGTTATAAAAAAAGAAAAATCCAGCTAAAAATTACACTGGCAGTGATAATTCTGACTCTGATTCTGATCTTGCTAGTAATATATTATGCATTCTCAGCCACAGATGGTTTTCAGGCGGTTCCTGTTCCAGGATTTAAAATGTTCCTGCCCCTGCTGACCCTTGTTTTTGGAATTCTGGCTTACCGGGGAATTAGAAAAGATGAAGATCTCGTCAGTTCGTATGAAAGATTGAGGTAGGATGCTGGTTACATGAGGGAAACTAAATCAAAAACACTTTGTGCGCCTTTGTGATGAACTTTGCGTCCTTTGCGGTTAAATTATCTGAAGATTCTCCTGATATGTAATTTTCTCACAGTAGTGGCATTTCAACGCGACATTTTTCTTTGATACTACCTTGAATCTGGTAGTTACTGATTCAAAGTTAGTTACACATTTAGGATTCATGCACCTTGCAATACCTGTAATTTCATCCGGTACCTCCACAACTTTTTTCTCCACTACCTCATAGTCTCTGATGATATTTAGTTTTGCATCAGGAGCTACCAATGCGATTCTGTTTATATCAGCATCCTCGAAAAACTTATCGGAGATTTTAATAATTGCCTTTCTTCCCAGTTTTTTGCTTTCCAGGTTTGTCCCAAAGGTAATCTGGCTGTCGATATGATCTAACCCCAGAATCTGGATGACTTTGAAAAGGAATTTTGCAGGAATATGGTCGATAACCGTTCCGTTTTGTATGGCGCTTACGCTTAATTGCTTAGGTTCCTTCATGACTTACAACAATATTATTTTATTCCTAAGAGCGAACATAATATGGCCTGACGTGTGAAAACTCCGTTCAGAGCCTGCTCGAAATAGTATGCTTTTGGATTGGTATCTACGTCTGTGTGTATTTCATTTACCCTGGGAAGGGGATGCAGAATACGCATATTTTGCTTGGTATTTCCCAGCATGGAATTCTTCAGTACATAGACATTTTTTACCTTCTCATATTCGATAGGATCAGAAAATCTCTCTTTCTGAACCCTTGTCATATAAATGATGTCGGCTTTTGAAATAATATCCGTGAAATCAGAATGTTCATAGTATCGCAGCCCAAGGTTATCGAGATACAACTTGAATTCATCCGGCATCTTAAGTTCTTCGGGAGAAATAAAGTTAAAAGTTGTGTTCCATCTCGACATCGCCATCATCAGGGAATGTACTGTCCTTCCGTATTTTAGGTCACCCACCATAAAAATGTTAAGATTATCGAGGGTTCCCTGCGTTTTACGTATTGAAAACATGTCAAGCAAAGTCTGTGTCGGATGCTGGTTTGCTCCGTCTCCCGCATTAATAACGGGAACAGATGATATTTCACTTGCGAAACGGGCGCTTCCTTCAACGGGATGGCGCATAACGATCAGATCGCTGTAGTTGCTTACCATCCTGATTGTATCATGAAGAGTCTCACCCTTTGAGACACTTGAACTGCTGGAATCTGAAAATCCGACAATTTTTCCGCCAAGCCTGTTTATGGCGCTTTCAAAACTTAATCTGGTACGGGTGGATGGTTCGAAAAACAGAGTGGCAATAACCTTCCCTGCCAGAAGAAGCTGGGTGGGATTCTTTTCAAATTCCCCGGCAAGATCAAGTATGTTCAGGATTTCTTCAGTAGTTAAATCATCAATCGATACTAAGCTTCTGTTTTTCATTAGAATAGCTGTTTGATACTCTCCGTAAACGACATTAGACAAATTTATCTAAGATTGACAGTTAATCGGATAAATGTTGATAAATTGCTAACAACTTTTACAGTTGGAAAGCATGTTCAGATTGTATGTGACCAGGAGAAAATCAGCCCATCAACCCTGGAAAATAAATGCTTTATCCGTTCCCTCGAAGAGTGCCTGAAACTAACAATCAATCTGCATGTCTGATCAAAATTCTGGTCCGACTGACCTAAATTTTCATCTTTAATTATCTTCATGATATGATTCATGGAAGAATAAGGAAACCTGAGTTCAAAGAAATCCATAATGACATTTTCAATTACCTCCCCATTTACGATAGCTGCCTCTGAAGCTGATCGGTATGCGTTTATCAGTCCGCTGACGCCTAGCAGTTTTCCCCCAAAATATCTTGTAACAATTATCAGAATGTTTGTAAGTCCAAACGAATTAATCTGCCCCAGAATTGGTTTGCCTGCCGTACCTGAAGGTTCTCCGTCATCGCTGACACGCCATGTTTGTCTCTCCTGGCCCACCATGTATGCGAAACAATGATGCCTGGCGTCATGGTGCTCCTTTCTCACATCTTCCAGAATATTTTTAATCTCATCCAGAGAAGAAACCGGATATGCATAAGAAATAAACCTGCTTCCTTTATCTTTGTAAACGCCTTGTGAAAAAGCTCTGATAGTCAGATACGTGTCAGTTTCCATAATAAAATATAAACGGTATATTTCCGTTAACATTTAATTGCAATAT
>CAYPKL010000419.1:0-5030 GCA_964411285.1 uncultured Rikenellaceae bacterium | reverse complement strand
TGGGGTTCAGGTTCAATGTGGGGACCAAAACTTGACGGTTCTTCAGTTGTTCAGTTCGACGGCGTTTCAAGACCATATTCTTATGCAGGCGACAACTGGAAACGCTTTTACAAAACCGGTGGAACATGGACGAACAGTATTGCTCTTTCAGGAGGAAACGAAAAACAGACTTTCCGGTTCTCTTTTTCCGACCTGAATAATAACGCAATAATTCCGAACGAGACTTTTAAAAGGAGAAATCTCTCTCTGTCAACTAATGGTAAATTTGGCGAAAGGCTTACTTTCAATGCGAAATTGATGTATTCAAATGAGAAAATGAATAACAGGCAGTACACTGCTGACAGTCCTGCAAATATTCCGAGCGCCATATGGCAACTTGCCAATACCGTTAATATATATGATCTGCAAGGTGACCCCAACAAGTTGGGAGCAATTGCCCCCGGAGTTGTCACGCCCGACCTTAAATCAGTCGGAGAAGAATATCAGCAGGCCGATAACAACTGGTGCCAGAATCCCTATTGGGTTGCTAACCAGTTCAAGAACGAGAATGTAAGGGACCGCTTTATTACCTCTGCAAGCCTGAAATACAATATCTTCAAGTGGTTATGGGTATCGGGACAGATTGGAATGGACTATTTTGTCAGGAATAATAATTTCCTGACTCCCCAGGGAACAGGATATCAACGGGGAGGAGCCAAAAATGAAACATCAAACTTTGTCAGGGAAATAAACCAGGAGTGGATGGTTGGAGGAGATCATGAATTTGGAAAGTTCAGGGTCAATGCATTTGTAGGCGGGAACAAGATGATCCATGAATATGAAGCTATTAATGCTGTAGGCTCTGGAACTCCTAATATTCCATTCTACACATCAGTTACCAACTGGAAAGACAGGAATTACGGATATGGTTACAATAAATCAGGGATCAACTCTCTTTATGGTTCTGCTGAACTAAGCTACAACAATTATTTATTTGTTACAGCAACAGCCAGGAACGACTGGTTCTCAGTCCTGAATCCTGCTAATAACAGTAAACTCTATCCCTCAATAGGAGCCAGCTTTGTTTTCACAGATGCATTCAAAAACCTTCCAAAGGCACTTAGTTTTGGAAAGATACGTGCTGCCTGGGGTCAGGTGGCAACGGCAAATGTGGGAACTTATTCATCCAGTATCACTTATGGACTGCAAAGTGTGAGTCACATTGGCATTCCGATGGCAGGTTTCTCCTTTGGGGACAATATCCCGAACCCGAACCTTAGTCCCGCTCTGTCAACTGAAATTGAGTTCGGAACAGAACTGAGATTCTTCCAGGGAAGACTGGGCCTCGAATTCACCTATTATGATCAGAAAACAACTGATGACATTCTGTCAGCATCTATTTCCAGAGCTTCAGGATTCCTTACTACATCAGTTAATATCGGTGAGTTGTCAAATAAGGGTTTCGAATTGTTAATCAATGTTACACCTGTTCAGGGACCTGTTACATGGGATGTTTCACTGAACATTGCCAATAACAAGAATAAGGTAATTGCTCTTAGTGAAGGAGTTACGGAAATAAATGTAGAGGAACCGCGTACAAGAGCCGTTTATATTAAACATATTGTCGGATATCCGTTCGGCATGATTACCGGCTACAGGCAGAAAACAGATGGCGCTGGCAATAAAGTATACGAATCCAACGGTTCTCCCGCCAGATCAGATGTTTATGAAATTCTTGGTAATGGTGTTGCTAAATTTACCGGAGGTTTGAATAATACGATAACATGGAAGCGCATCAGTCTCTCCGCACTGTTAGACTTTAAGTTTAAAGGTGATCTCTATTCAGGAACCAACGTTGCTCTTACAGCAGACGGATTGCACAAGCAAACCCTTGAGAACCGTGAAGGTGGTAAGGTTGTAACGGGTGTTATTCAGAATGGGACCGATGCAAACGGCAAACCTATTTATGAACCTTTTACAAAGACACTTAACCAGGAAGAGACAAGTGATTACTGGGGCAATCTGGCTTACCGTTGCGAGGAAAATTTCATTTACGATGCTTCGTTTATCAAGCTGAGACAGGTTGCGCTGGAATACAGTGTGCCTGCCAAACTCCTGACCAAAACACCGTTCACAAATCTGGCTGTATCATTTGTCGGAAGGAACCTTGCAATACTTTACAAGAATGTCGATAATATCGATCCTGAATACGGTTACACGGATAGTGCCGCCCAGGGTCTCGATTACTTCGGTATGCCTACAACCCGCACTTACGGTTTTAACCTTAGGGTGGTATTTTAAATCTTAATACATGAGAAATATGAAACATATTTATAGATTAATTCAGGGTGCGCTACTGATAGGAGTCATTGCTGCAGGATGTGATACTACTGAACTGCACGATATGAATTTGAATCCGAATGCGGTAAATCAGATTGATGTAAACTACTTCTTTACTGCCGCTGAACTTGGCAGTGCGTGTGGCGGTCTGCGCGATAACAGATATACCGACTGGAGAACCAATATCGGAATGTGCGGCCATGCCATTCAGCAGTTAGCCAGCACCAGCACAGGTACAATATCTGTTGGAGATAAATACCTGGACAATGATGTCGAACCATCAAATGCTCCATGGGACATTATGTTGGCAAACGAAGGAAGGACAACCGCTGAGATTATCAAACAGACGGGTGTAGGTGGCTATTCCGAAGGTGCTAAAGTCAATACCCGTCATGCTGCAAGAATTCTCAGGGTGCTTCTTTTCCACCGTCTTACTGACTGGTATGGCAGTGTGCCATATACGGAAGCTAATAAGGGAATTGAAGGTATCTTCCAGCCCAAATATGATCTGCAGAAGGATATTTATACCGATCTGTTCAAAGAGCTCGATGAAGCTTGTTCAGGCATAAGTGCCTCAAACCTTGATGAAGGGTTTAAGGCTGCTGACTTTTGGTTTAACGGCGACATTGCCAAATGGAAAAAGTTTGGTTACTCACTTATGCTCAGGTTAGCTATGAGGGTTTCAGATGTAGAACCCGCAATGGCCGCCTCCTATGTAACGAAAGCTGTTGCAGGAGGTGTTATGCAAAGCAACGACGATAACGTGTTTGTCTTGATGGCAGACGGGCCAAGTGAATGGACCAACCAGAATGGCATCTCACGAGGATTCTATCCAGGTGACGGAGGTCAGTGGGCCAGCTCCTTCCTGAGCAAAACTCTGGTTGACTGGCTGATGGGACCCGACAAGACAATAACATCTGACGATGACCCCAGGCTAATGATATTCACCGGAGGCATTATTCAGTGGACAGCCACCTCAGTTGTTTATAATGAAACAGATCCTCTTAAACAGCGTGGTCTGCCTAACGGACTGGACGGAGCTATGCTTAACACACTGATGGGAGGCCCGACAGTTGCTTACGAGCATTTTTCAGCAGTCAATCCAAAGATGATGGAAGACTCTGAACCTTACCAGATCATGAATGCTGCTGAACCTCAATTCCTGATGGCAGAAGCTCTTGAAAGAGGTATCGGCTCGGGAATTACGGGAACAGCTAAAGAACATTATGAACTGGGTGTTAAACTTGCAATGCAATTGTACACCAAGTATGATGCTTCATTTGCTGTCTCTGATGCAAGAGTAGCTCAATACCTGGCACTCTATCCTTACGGGGTTACAAAACCGGCTCTGGAAATGATCGGCGAACAGATGTGGGCCAGCAAATGGATGAACTGGTGGGATGCATGGTCAGACTATAGAAGAACCGGTTATCCGGCGTTGACTCCTACCAATTATCCAGGCAATGCAACTAACGGTCAGATACCGACCAAGCTCATGATTCCTGGTTATGAAGCCACAGGTAATCCCAACTATGCCACAGGCGCAACAAAACCTGACAAGCTTATTGGCAAAGTATGGTGGGATGGCGGACCCAATTGATAGAACTTTTAATTGATTGATTATTTAATAAAAAGGGGCTTTGATCAGCCCCTTTTTTTTATCGATAAATATTATTCCTCATTTGATCAGACATTGTTCTGCATAACTTCATCTGAATGCTGCCACCGGTATCTGCCACACCCTAAATCCCTCTCCTGGTATCTTACCTTACCCTAAATCCCTCTCCTGGTATTTTACCTCACCCTAAATCCCTCTCCTGGAGGAGAGGGACTAAAGCCCCTTCTCTTTCAGGAGAAGGGGTTTGGGGATGAGGCGATTTGATCCAAGGGGTTTGGGGATGAGGTGATTTGATTAGAAGGGGTTGGGGATGAGGTAAAAAGAAAAGGGATCGATAAGCTTGTACCTTATTTCTTCAGCAGCTGATTTGCCGCCAGTACCAGGAACATAAAATCAGTCTCTCCACCACCCATTACGTACTCAGTCTGCTGCCACAGAAAGCTCCAGTTATCCTTTAGTTCGGGAAAATCAGGCCTGATCAAGGCTGTACCCGAAGCAACTCCGCCAGGTATATAAGAAAGATCGGCCCGGTTGACTCCATAAGCCGCAGTAAGCGATTTTGTGCCTACACCGGAATCAAACGAAGCAGTATTTGAACCGGGGTGGCATCCAAGGACAAACTGCATTGCATTATAAATCATATCTGGTTTAAATACGCCCGGAAATCCGGTTACAAGGAAATAGTGTTTTACACCTGCTGACTGAATTTTCCATCCGTCACCCCATATAGCCGGCTTATAAGGAACTCCGAAAGGAGTAGTTGAGTTATCCTTTTCAATTAATGCAGAAAGATCTTTTAAGGCTTTGTCAATATCTTTCCGGAAAGTCTGGTCTGTTATGCTTTTATATACCTTACCTACTGCCCAGGCTGTACCAGCCATATTTGACAGAATATAATCCTTCTGCGAAGTGATTGCGTCAAGATATTTATTTTTACCTGTTGTCAGATACAACTCAGCTGCAGCAGCAATCCTTTCATTTACCATTTCTTTCTGACAGGATATCTCAAATAGCCTCTCAGCAGCGTCGAGACATTCAGCTGCTGTCTCCGGCTTCCAACCTTTTAACACTCTTGCTGATGCTGCAAGAGAGG
>CAYPKL010000418.1:0-6220 GCA_964411285.1 uncultured Rikenellaceae bacterium | reverse complement strand
CAGGTATTTGGAGATATTGAATATTCACAATCGGTCAAAGCATAGAGGGCATCAATTGTTTTATCAGGTGAGACTCCGGGTATAAGATAAATGACGATTTCTACATTTGCAGATGTATTGTCATCAATTTTCCTGATCTTGATTTTACCCTTCTCATTGGCTTTAATAATCGATTCGATAAGGCTCGATGTGGTTTTACCAAATGGTATTTCGGTTATCACAAGAGCCTTTTTATCAATTTTCTCGATTTTGGCCCTTACCTTAACCACGCCCCCTCTCTGTCCATCGTTGTATTTTGAAACATCGACCAGACCACCTGTCGGAAAATCGGGATACAGGACAAATTCTTTACCCTGGAGGTGATCAATTGTGGCATCAATTATTTCATTGAAATTATGCGGAAGCAGTTTTGAAGCAAGACCCACCGCTATACCTTCCCCTCCCATTGCAAGCAGAAGCGGGAATTTTACCGGTAATGTCACAGGCTCTTTATTTCTCCCGTCGTATGAAAGTTTCCATTCTGTTGTCTTAGGATTGAACACAACATCGAGGGCAAATTTAGAGAGCCTTGCTTCTATATATCTTGGAGCTGCTGCGCCGTCGCCTGTAAGAGTATTTCCCCAGTTTCCCTGAGTTTCAACAAGAAGATCCTTCTGTCCTAGCTGAACCAGGGCATCCCCTATTGAAGCATCCCCGTGAGGATGGAACTGCATCGTATGGCCGATAATATTTGCTACTTTATTGTAGCGGCCGTCATCCATTCTCTTCATTGAATGAAGGATGCGCCTCTGAACAGGTTTCAGCCCATCATTGAGATGTGGTACTGCCCGTTCGAGGATAACATACGAAGCGTAATCAAGGAACCAGTCCTGGTACATCCCCGACAAAGCTGTAACCGAATGCAAAGCAGCCGGACCCTGAGAAGGCTCTTCACTTCCTTCCGGTCTGTTTATTTCAAGATCCTGTTCTTCCATTCTAAAAACACTCCCTTTTATATTATCTTCTCCTCCTCTACCAGATCCTCTTCAACCCTGAGGTTGTCAATAATGAAATCCTGTCTGTCAGGAGTATTCTTTCCCATGTAGAATTCAAGATATCCGTTCACAGCATCGTTTTTCTTCATTCTGACAGGTTCAAGCCGCATGTCCTTCCCGATAAAATGAACGAACTCATCCGGTGAAATCTCACCAAGCCCTTTGAACCTTGTTATTTCAGGAGCAGGGCCCAGCGCTTTTATGGCTTTTGCCTTTTCTTCCTGAGAATAGCAGTATCTGGTTTCTTTTTTATTCCTTACCCTGAAAAGAGGAGTTTGTAAAATATAAACATGTCCTTTTCTTACAAGGTCAGGAAAAAACTGAAGGAAAAATGTAAGAAGAAGCAGCCTTATATGCATTCCGTCAACATCAGCATCAGTTGCCATAACAACATTATTGTACCTCAGATCCTCAATGCCATCCTCCACATTCAAAGCTGACTGAAGAAGATTGAATTCCTCATTTTCATACACTATCTTCTTAGTCAGACCAAATGAGTTTAGAGGCTTTCCCCTCAGACTGAATACAGCCTGAGTTTCAACATCCCTCGATTTGGTGATCGATCCGCTGGCAGAATCTCCCTCGGTTATAAAAATTGTTGAATCGAGTTTCCGTGCATCATTTGTGTTAAAATGGATTCTGCAGTCGCGCAGTTTCTTATTATGCAGGCTCACCTTTTTAGCCCTGTCTCTTGCAAGTTTTTGAATAGAGGAAATTGCTTTTCTCTCTTTTTCCGAATCCTGGATCTTTTGAAGAAGGATCCTTGCAGTTTCAGGATTTTTATGGAGATAATCATCCAGCTGTTTCTTGATAAATTCGGAAATGAAATATCTCACGGTTGGTCCTTCAGGGCCCATATCTTTTGATCCCAGTTTTGTTTTTGTCTGTGATTCGAAAATGGGCTCTTCCACTTTTATACTGACGGCAGCTATTATTGATGATTTTATGTCAGCAGGTTCAAAATCTTTCTTGTAGAATTCACGGACTGTCCTTACTATTGCTTCCTTGAACGCCAAAAGATGAGTTCCGCCCTGCGAAGTGTTCTGTCCGTTCACAAAGCTGTAATAGTCCTCTCCATACTGCAACCCATGGGTGAAAGCAATTTCGATATCTTCACCTTTAAGATGAACTAAAGGATACAGGCCCTCTTTGCTCATATTCTCATTAAGAAGATCAACAAGGCCGTTCTTTGAAAAGAACTTGTTCCCATTGAAATTAATAACGAGTCCGGAGTTCAGGTATACGTAGTTTTTCAGTAAGGTATCCACGTATTCAGAAATGAAATAGAAATTGCCGAACAATTCCTCATCCGGCTGGAATATCACCTCACAGCCATTCTCTTCATCAGTTGGTTTCAGAGGAAGATCCTTCATTGTAACTCCATGCTCGAATTCGCTCACCTTGATCTGTCCGTCGCGTATCGACCTGATAATGAATTTGCTCGACAATGCGTTTACGGCTTTTACCCCTACTCCGTTAAGTCCTACCGACTTTTTGAAGGCTTTTGAATCGTACTTTGCGCCGGTATTCATCCTCGAAACTGCCTCTGTCACTTTCCCAAGCGGAATACCCCGGCCATAATCCCGAACCTTAACTTCATTGCCGTTGATAGCTACATCTATTTTCTTTCCGAAACCCATCATGTATTCATCAACAGCATTATCCATCACCTCCTTAAGCAAAACATATATTCCGTCATCCTGCGATGAACCGTCACCCAGCTTTCCAATGTACATACCCGGTCTCAACCGGATATGCTCCCGCCACTCAAGGGTTTTTATGTGCTCCTCAGAATATCCGACAACTGTCATTTTTAGAATTTTGTGCAAATATAGTTATTTAGGGATGGCCTCTCCCTTCAATTTTTCAACAATCGGCACAATTTTTAACCGCCGATGATCTAAAATACTTATCTGATTAATTGATTATTATGACAGACACTCATTGTTAATAAGTGGTGATAATCAGGCAATCCCTGCTTGCCTCATCAGGGCGACAGAGTTCATTTTCCGTGTTATCCCGTCACGGAACATATTGTTGAAGCTTTTATTCTACCGGTCTGTTTTAGTTTAGTAAAGCAAAGCTGAAACCCTGAAAACTGATCGTTTGTTATAAAAGTCTGATCTTCTGTGATCAAAATCCCATGTCCAGTCTTCTCTGTATTTTCCCTCCGGAAGATTTATTACAACTGAACTTATTTCGCTGATGGACCCCGAACTTTCAGTAACCACTTCTGAAAGATCGGTAATCAGAACTGACTCACGGTTATTAAGGAAAAAGAGATGCCTGTTCTGAATTTCCTGCCTGAAATTCAGGTAATCTTCTTCAGTGCCTTTTGATCTTTTTTTTAGAAATTCCATAGGCAGGGACTCAAGCTGGGTCATAATATTAAGTGAAATGACCATGCCTGTGTCAAAATGAGGCTGATATACGGGAACCTCTATATCCCTGATTGAACGCAACCTGTTAAATATAAACCGGTTACCTGCTTTTTGCCATATCTTTAATATCAATCCTCCGGTTACATCATCTTCCCTGAGCACCACATTTTTCATATCAGCCACCTGTTTTCTGACCTCGGGAGGATGCACGACATCAACGAGGTTAATTAATTCTGTTCTTTCGGTCATTTCTTTCAGAGGTACGTCAAGCAGCCAGCCTGTGCCCAGAACTGTTACCACCGCCGGCTTATAAAAATCAAGCGCTTTCAGGATGAATTCCCTGCAGTGTCTGAGATGGTTGTCCCAACCTCCTTCCTGGTTTAGATGGCGAAATATCAGGCCCTGCTGATAGTTATAATATCCCATCCTGTGAAGGATCCTCCTGTATGTTGCAGTGTATGGCATTTACTGATCAAACAGACCTTAATTCCTTAAGGGCTTCAGCCATAAAGTTATGGAATTTCAGGGAAAGAATATCCGGATCATTTGTATTAAATGATTCCGGCTGAACAGGATCAAGTACTTTTATGTTTATTTTATGCCCAGTGCTGAAAATCAGGCCATGCTTCGGGAGAACTCCCCCTGTCCCGTCGATCAGGACAGGGAGTATAGGTTTGCCGGTATTAATTGCCAATTGGAATGCACCTCTTTTAAAGAATCCCAGTTCTCCGTTTGTCGATCTGGTTCCTTCAGGGAAAATCATTACAGAGATTCCCTTATCCAGACATCTGTAACACTGCTCAAGCATCTCCTCCTTGCTTTCCCTGTTTCCCCTGTCGACTGTAATGTATCCGGCCATCCGCAGATACCATCCTATAACAGGTACTTTCGTATTCTCAATCTTTGAAATCCATTTGAAACGGTAACGAAGACAGTTGATCAACAGTATGTCGAGTATTGACTGGTGATTTGAGATAATAACATAAGTTGTTCCGGCCTTTGCTTTTTTTCTGCCGTGAATATTAAGTTTCCAGATTGGTACAATATACGAGAGGGTTAATCCAAGGCAGATTAACATTCCGTGCATTATCGTTCTTTCTCTGTCAAACGGAAGAACCAGCAGCCAGACAATAAAAATCACCGGAAAGGAAAGAACAATGACGACCAATGCGACAATCCAGACAAATATTGATTTCAGAATATCCATAAATTCATCTGCTTTTCGGCTCTGTCTTGGCTCCCCCGGCCAGCGCGAATAATTGCGCCGCCAAAGCCGGTAATTTTAAAATAAATTATATATATCAAACCCGGGCGCAAAGATAGCTTCTTTGCTGAAAACCTCAAGCAAATCCTCTACCATGTGCCTGCATCCTATCAGTTTATCATAGATCTTCAACAGTTTTTCAGACCCTTTGATCTCACAGTCACTGATCACACCATCTTTAACCAGAAACCAACAGCTGCACTCTTTCCCCTCAAATTTAAAAGTACTGTTGAAATTATATTCAGGACCATAGGCATAGTTCCACTCCCACGATCTGTATTTTTTTTCTGCCAGCCTTTCTATATTGGTACTCTCTTCTGCCGAAAGAGTATAAATTTCTGATCGCGGGTAATTTTCTGTGAACCATTTCAGCATCGCCGATCTGAATCCATGAATATCTTCTATTTCAGAAAAGCGGTCTTTTAAGACCACTTTTAATACCTCTTTTAAATTAATTACAGAAGAAGGATTTGAGCTGACTGCACGTGTGCTGTATTTGCCAGTATCTTTTCTGATTGAATTTTTAAGCGCCTCCATGTCTGCATTATATAGCAACGTTCCATGGTGCAATACCCTGTCGTGGAAAACATGTTCTGCGTTGCCGGATATCTTGAATCCATCAACCTTTATATCGTTTTTACCCTCAAATTTTGCTTCTACTCCGATTGATGACAAAAAGTTTATGACCGGAAGGGTGTACTTTCGGAAATCAACCTGGCTGCCAAACTCACTTTTTAGTAAAAATGAAAAGTTCAGGTTGCCTGAATCGTGAAAAACTGTTCCACCTCCTGAGATCCTTCTTATAACAGGTATTCCGTTCTCAGTAACAAACCTGGTATCTGCTTCCCTTTGAGCAATCTGATGTTTTCCGATTATTACCGACCGGTCATTTATTCCAAGAATCAGAAAATCTTCAAGGCTGTTCTTAAGAAGGTATTCATCAACTGCCAGGTTGAAAAAAGGATCTGTCGAATCGAGACTGAGGCAGTACATTAATATTCAGACTTCAGAACTTTTTTATCAAAAGCTTTATAAAACCTGTGCATGCTCCAGCCGATCAATGATCCGAGCAGTGCACCGAAAAGGACATCCCCCGGATAATGAACACCCAGGTAGATTCTGCTGTAACTTATTAAGGCGGCCCATATAATGATGCTTACCGAATACCATTTTACGTTTATGAACATAAGGCTTATTAAGGCTACATTGAACGAGTTTGCAGCATGGGAAGAAACAAATCCATAGGCGCCGCCACACTCTCCTTTCACAAGGTGAACTAGCCCCTGTAATACGGGTTCATGGCAGGGTCGCAAACGGTCGACACTATTCTTAACAAGAACGGATATCTGATCTGTCAGCACTACCGCTATAACCATGAAAATCAGGATTACCAGTATTTTCCTTTTGTATTTCATACCCAGATAAATGAGGATTGCCAGGTATAAAGGAACCCATACCAGCTTCATGCTTAGAAAATACATAACACTATCCCAGAAAGGAGAATTATGAGAATTCAGAAATAAAAAAAACTGCTGGTCAAG